>USDH01000061.1 GCA_900553415.1 uncultured Collinsella sp.
CTTCCACATCGGCATGGGCGACCTCCGGGGCGACGATGCCGTCGCCGTTCAGGTCGCGGTATTTGATGTCGCCAGGCAGATAATCGGGCATGAAGGTCTGCCGGGGCGAGTTGTCGATCTCCTCCTGCGAGGTGAACAGCCCGTCGGCGACCAGCACGCCGGTGATGGCGTTGACCGGATGTCCCACGACCGACATGTAGTCGTACATCAGGTCGCCTTCATCCTTCTCGACCACTTCGTTGCGCGAGAAGGTGAACGTGCCGCGCAGGCTCAGCGACCAGTCCTTGTTGAACTGCTTGTTGTAGACGGCCGAAAGGTCGACGCCGTGCGATTTCACACGTCCGATATTGCCGTAGGGCGTAACGCCCAGCAGGCCCGTCGACGAAGGCAGCGAGGTGCGCCGCATGAAGATGCCCGTACGGTCTTCGGTGAAGTAGGCGGCTTCGATGTTCAGCGCGTTGAACAGTCCCAGTTCGAGACCGACGTCGAGTTTCTTGGCCTCCTCCCACGTCGCGTTGGGGTTGCCGTAGGTGGTGATCTTCGGGCCTTTGCCCTGGGAGTTCCAGTTGTAGTAGAATCCCGATTCCTCGCCCATGGCCACGATGGAGCGGTAGGGGAAGCGCTCGCCCAAGGCGTCGTTGCCCGCCAGACCGTACGATACGCGGATCTTCAGGTTGCTGACCGTCTTGCGGATGCCGTCCCAGAACGACTCGTTGGAGATCACCCAGCCGGCCGCCGCCGAGGGGAAGAAACCCCAGCGTTTGCCGGGAGCGAAGTTCTCCGAGCCGTTGTAGCCGAAGCTGGCCTCGAACAGGTAGCGGTTGTCGAATCCGTAGGTCACGCGGCCCGCCATGCCCTGCTCGCGGTAGGGCAGCAGGTTCTCCTCGCTCGTGCCGGCGATGTTGTTCTTCTTCTCGTTCATGCGGTAGACGAACATGGCTCCCACGTCGTGTTTGCCGAATTTGCGGGCGTAGTTCAGCGAGGCTTGCAGCGCGTAGCGGCGGTGGCCGCCGTTGCCGTCGGTGCTGGTCAGGTAGGTCGTGCCCGTGTCGCCGATCGAGTTGGTGATGAGATTGGCCGTGCCGTCGCTCGCGTCCGTCGCGCCGTCGAGGCGGCTCAAGCCGGCCGCAAGCCCGCCGCCCGCCTACGCGGGGCGACCTCGGGCTGCATGTTTGTGGGAATTAGCTAACCGAAAGGCTTACACGTGAACGAAGAACCTCAAGTCCTCTACTGCGACGCCTGGCTCATGGCCATCGATAAGCCTGCCGGCATGATCGTCCACGGTGACGGCACCGGCGAGCGCACACTTACCGACTACGCCAGCGACCTGCTGCTGGCGATGGGCGACGGCTTTGCCGCGACTGACATGCAGCCGCTCAACCGCCTGGACCGCGACACCACCGGCGTGGTGTTGTTCTCGCTCGACAAGCAGACGCAGCCCGCTTTTGACCAGATGATCATCGACCACGCATTCGAAAAGCACTATCTGGCGCTCGCCGAGGGCAAGATCGACTGGAACGAAAAGCTCATCGACAAGCCCATCGCCCGCGACCGCCACGACAGCCGCAAGATGCGCGTCGGCGCCAGCGGCAAGCCGTCTCAGACGCGCGTCAAGGTACTCAAGCGTCTTAAGAGCCGCCGTGGCCTGCCCACGCGCTCGTATATTGATGTCGAGCTGCTCACCGGCCGCAAGCATCAGATTCGCGTGCACCTGGCGAGCGAGCGTCATCCCCTGGTTGGCGACGACCTGTACGGAACGCCGCGCCCCTGCGGCCTGATGCTCCACGCCCACAGCGTGTCCTTCACGCATCCCGTAACCGGCGAGCACATCCACATCGAAGCCCCCTGCCCCTGGGAGCCCTAAAACCTGCCGAAAAGGGACAGGTTTATTTTGGCAGGTTTTATCTGGGCAAACGTCAAAACCACCACAAAGGTTCCTGCCCCTTCGCGGTGGTTTTGGCCTTAGCCCGTCCCCTGTTGTTAGACCGTGATGACGTTGTCCATTGCCCGGTACTTGGCGGGGACCTCGCCCGCGGTAATAATCGTTGCGTCGCGGAAGTCCGCGAACTTGACGGGTGGCACCATGCCAAATTTGCTGGCATCAGAGATTACGAAGCGTTTGGCCGTATGGCGCATCGAGATGCGCTTGACCTGTGCCTCCTCGATATCGGGCGCCGTGAAGCCCTGCTCGGCGGCAATGCCGTTAGAGCCCCAAAAGCCGCAGTTGAAGTTGTAGCGGTCTAGAGTTGCCAAGGCATCGGGGCCAACGAGCGCCTCGGTCTCGGGTTTGAGCTCGCCGCCCAGCACCACGGTACGCATGCCGCGCAAAGCAAGGCGCTGAGCATGGAGCACGGAATCGGTCACATAGGTGACATCTTCAAGGTGTGGAAGATGCTCGATGAGCCTGAGCGTCGTCGATCCAGAGTCGATGTATACAAAGCTCTCAGGTTCCACAAGCGCTGCCGCACGGGCGCAGATACGCTCCTTGTCGTCGTTATGGAGGTCGCTGCGCTCATTGAGCGTTAGGTCACGCGTCACATGCGCGCGCTCAAGACTTGTCGCTCCACCGTGGACCTTGGCGATGCGGTGCGCTCGATCGAGCGTCTGCAGGTCGCGCCGAATGGTAGACGCCGTCACGCCCAAGGTATCGGCAAGCTCTGGCACAGTAACCGAGCCAGCCTGCTGCACCATCGACACAATCGCGTTGAGCCTATCTTCCGCAAGCATCGCTTACTCCTCCTCGGGGTACACGACTCCCCAGTCGGCGCGAAGTTTGGTCATAAGCTCCATAACATCAGAAGCATAATCCAGCAGCTCGCGCTTAGAGTCGTCGCCGGCAACGGCCTTCTCAAGATCGGCCATCTCATAGCAAAGGGCGTAAGCCTCGGTGCCGGCGTGGACCTCCTCGCGGTGGCCGTCCGCAGTCCACACGATGGTCGCGTGATCGGCGCGCGGATACTCGTTGACCTCGATATAGCACTTGTCGAAGCTAATAATCGAGCGCTTGGGTTGCTTGGAGTGGAGTGTGAGGCTCACAACGCCCAGCTGCTGCTCGGCATTACGGCAGACGATGCCGCCCGCAACGTCAACGCCGGTCTCGCAGGTGTTGCCCAGCGAAATGACCTCAGCGGGCTGGCTTGCCATAAAGAGACGCATGACGGACAGGGCATAGACGCCGATGTCGAGCATGGCACCGCCAGCAAGGTTGCGGTTGTAGAAGCGGTTGGTCAGGTCGCCGTACTCCTTGTAGCTACCAAAGTTGAGCTGGGCAAGGTTCATGCGGCCAAAGTCGCCCGCATTCATGCGACGGCGCAGCTCCTGGTACAGCGGCATATGAAGCACCGTGGTGGCATCCATAAGGACCACGTTGTGCTCGTCGGCGATGGCACGCGCCTCGTCGAGCTCAGCGGAATTGAGGGTAATGGCCTTCTCGCAGAGTACGTGCTTACCAGCTGCCAGAGCGGCTCGCAGGTAGGTGATATGAGTGTTATGCGGCGTGGTGATATAGACTGCGTCAATGTTCGGATCGGCGTAGAGATCCTCGGCCGTTTCATAGACCTTCTCGATGCCATACTGCTCGGCAAAAGCCTGAGCCTTGGACAGCGTACGATTGGCAACGCCCGCAAGCTTGCGGCCGGCAAGGGCGAGAGACTGGGCCATCTGGTTGGCGATAACACCGCACCCGATCACAGCCCAGCGGAGCTCGGGAGCCGTAAAAATATCGTCGGGGAACGGCTGATCCTGGACCGAGGCAAACGCCGCCTTAGCGGCTGCTTCGGCGTCGAGCGGAGCCTGTTTGGAATCTGCCATTATGTGCCTCCTGAGTTATCGGAAGTCCTTCATTTCTAACAACCCTATATTGGCACAATTGTGCGCGTATCTGCTCGTGTTTGCGTGTTTATTTGCTTATCGGTCTATATTTTGCCATGGGTGGCAGATGTTTGCGCGGCTATGCGCATTATCGCGCAAGGCTATGCGCGTAAATGCGCATGCAACGATCCTTGTGAAAGATAAAGGGGCGGAACACCATAGCCATAAAAGACAGAGTAGGCTGTATTACTCCACCCCTCTGG
This sequence comes from uncultured Collinsella sp., assembly GCA_900553415.1. Taxonomy (GTDB): domain Bacteria; phylum Actinomycetota; class Coriobacteriia; order Coriobacteriales; family Coriobacteriaceae; genus Collinsella. The sequence goes on from USDH01000061.1 coordinate 4,074, forward strand.
GGGGGGGCGCAGCCATCAAAGGACTGTCCAAAACTGCCGGCAGATAGGGACTTCCCTAGCTGCCGGCACATAGGTAACGTCCCCAGCTACCGGCGTTTCAACGGCACTCATTTAAGTCTGTCCCCAATGAGTCCCCAATGAGTAGGGATAGAAAAAGGCCCGGGTGCCGTGGGGCATCCGGGCCTTTGCTAGCAACATGATGTTGCGGGCAGCTTAGAACTTGTGGCCGCACTTCTTGCAGACGCGCAGCTTGTTCTTGCCGTCCTTCTCGTGACCAACGCGGGTAACCTTACCGCACTCGGGGCAAACGAGATTGACGTTGGAGGCGTCGATGGGAGCCTCCTGCGAAACGATGCCGCCCTGCTGGTTGGCAGCGTTGGGCTTGACGGCCTTCTTGACGACCGAAACGCCCTCGACAACGACCTTGTTCTCGGCGGGGAGAGCACGCAGGATAACGCCCTGCTTGCCGCGATCCTTACCAGAGAGAACCTGGACCTTATCGCCCTTCTTGATATACATATATCTCCCCTAACTACAGGGTCTCGGGAGCGAGCGAGACGATCTTCATGTACTTCTTGTCACGAAGCTCGCGAGCGACGGGCCCGAAGATACGGGTGCCGACGGGCGAACCATCGTTGTTGATGACAACGCAGGCGTTCTCATCAAAGCGAATGTAGGAGCCATCCTTGCGGCGGATCTCCTTAACGGTGCGAACGACGACGCAACGGACAACGTCCTTCTTCTTGACGTTGGCGCCAGGGGTAGCCTCCTGGACAGCACCGATGAACACATCGCCGATGCCTGCATAACGACGCTTGGAACCGCCAAGCACCTTGATGCAGCGAATCTTGCGAGCGCCGGAGTTGTCGGCGACGTTCAGCATGGTTTGCATCTGAATCATGGTAGATGTTCCTCCGAACTAAGAACCGAAGAGAGGTGCGCAGCCTTTATACGGCCCGTGGTATGCAAGCCAGGCATACGCACATCTTCGGAAACGTACAAGTCGTAAGAGCGACTGCTTATTTAGCGCGCTCGACGACCTCGATGAGGCGCCAACGCTTCATCTTGGACATAGGACGGGTCTCCATAACGCGGACGGTGTCGCCCACGCCAGCCGTGCACTCCTCGTCGTGAGCGTGCAGCTTCTTGGAGCTGGCCATCATCTTGCCGTACTTGGGGTGACGCTTGCGCTCGGTGATGGTGACAACAATGGTCTTGGCACCGGAGACGGAGGTAACGACACCCGTACGGACCTTACGCGAGTTACGCGAATCAGTCATGTTCTCTCCTTAGGTCCTACTCGGCGACAGCGGACTTCTCCGCTGCGATCTCGCGGGCGCGCTGCTCCGTGAGGACGCGAGCGATGTCCTTCTTCACGGTGTTGACGCGAGCGGTGTTGTCCAGCTGGCTGGTGGCCATCTGGAAACGAAGGTTAAAGAGCTCGGCGCGCATTTCCTTCAGCTTCTCAACGAGCTGAGCGTCCGAGAGCTCACGAATCTCTGCGGGCTTCATTAGTTCTCCTCCTTGGCGGCGGCGGCGTCCTCAGCAGCCCACTTGGCCTCGAGAGCGGCCTCCTCAGCCATCTCCTTCTCGATGCGCTGCTCAGCGTTCTTGGCAGCAACAATCTTGGTCTTGATGGGAAGCTTGTGCTGTGCAAGACGCAGAGCCTCGCGAGCGACCTCCTCGGGCACGCCCTTGACCTCGAACATGATGCGGCCGGGCTTGACGACGGCCACCCACTCCTCGGGGTTACCCTTACCAGAACCCATGCGAGTCTCAGCAGGCTTCTTGGTGATGGGCTTATCGGGGAAGATCGTGATGTAGACACGACCGCCACGCTTCATGTAGCGGGTCATGGCGATACGAGCGGCCTCGATCTGACGGTTGGTGATCCAATGGGCCTCGAGAGCCTGGATACCAAACTCGCCGAAATGCAGCTCGGTATTACCCTTGGCCTGGCCCTTCATGGAGCCACGCTGCACCTTGCGGTGAAGAATACGCTTAGGGGCAAGCACTACTGACCCCTCCTCTCGGAGTTACGACGACGAGGACGGGAAGAGCCCTCGAGTGCAGGGTTGGGAACAGGCTGGCCCGGGAGCTTCTCGCCCAGGTAGATCCAGACCTTCACGCCGCAAGCGCCCATGGTGGTGCTGGCGACAGCCGTGCCGTAGTCGATCTTGGCACGGAGGGTGTGCAGAGGCACGCGACCCTCACGGTACCACTCACGACGGCCCATCTCGGCACCGCCGAGACGACCGGAGCACTGGATACGGATGCCCTTAGCGCCGGCCTTGCGGGCAGACTGGACAGCCTTGCGCATAGCGCGACGGAAGGCAACGCGGCCCTCGAGCTGCTCGGCGATAGACTGAGCAACGAGGTTGGCGTCGAGCTCGGGGCGCTTGATCTCGACAACGTCGACGGAGAGCTGGCCCTTGGAGACGCCAGCGACCTTCTCGAGCTCGGTGCGGAGGGTATCGATCTCGGCACCCTTCTTACCGATGACAACGCCGGGGCGAGCGGTGAGGATGATGACCTTCACCTTGTCGCCAGCGCGCTCGATCTCGACGCGGGAGACAGCTGCGCGGGAAAGACGCTTCTCGAGGTACTTGCGGATCTCGAGATCGTTACCGAGGGTCTTAGCGTAATCCTTCTCTGCGAACCAGCGGGAGCGCCAGTTCTCGGTGATGCCAAGACGGAAGCCGGTGGGGTAGACTTTCTGACCCATACAGCTTTACGCCTCCTTTCGAGGAGCAACGACGACGGTGATGTGGGAAGTACGCTTCAGAATGCGAGAAGCGGAACCCTTGGCGCGGGGACGGATGCGCTTAAGCGTCGGACCCTCGTCAACATAGGCAGCGGCGACAACCAGGTTGTCGGCACGCAGACCGTTGTTGTTCTCGGCGTTCGCAACGGCGGAACGGAGAACCTTCTCGACATCCACGGCGACGGCGCGGTCGCAGAAGTGGAGGATGTCGAAGGCCTGAGCGACAGGCTTGCGGCGGATCAGATCGACCACCAGGCGGGCCTTGCTGGGGGAAACACGCACGTACTTAGCGACGGCGCGAACCTCGGTGGCCTCAGTTTCAATAGACTTAGTTGCCATTTACGGTTAACCCCCTATTTGGCCTTGTGGCCACGGAACGTACGAGTCGGCGCGAACTCGCCGAGCTTGTGACCTACCATGGACTCGGTAACATACACGGGCACATGCTTGCGGCCGTCGTGGACGGCGATGGTGTGACCAACCATCTCGGGGAAGATGGTGGACGCGCGGGACCAGGTCTTCACGACGTCCTTCTTGCCAGCCTCGTTCATCGCGGTGATACGCGAGAGAAGGCGAGTCTCCACGAACGGGCCCTTTTTGAGACTTCTGCTCATAAGTGCTTTCTCCTAAAACTCGGTATCCGAAATTACTTCTTACGGCGACGAATGATGTGCTGGTTCGAGACCTTCTTCTTCTTGCGCGTACGAAGGCCCTTCGTCGGCTTACCCCAGGGGGTAACAGAGGGACGACCAGAGGTGTGGTTCTTGCCCTCGCCACCGCCGTGCGGGTGGTCGACAGGGTTCATGACGGTACCGCGGACGGTCGGGCGCACGTTCATGTGACGCTTACGGCCGGCCTTGCCGATGACGATGTTGGCGTGATCGGCGTTGCCGACCTCACCGACGGTGGCGCGGCAGGTAACGAGGATGCGGCGCATCTCGGAGGAAGGCATACGGACGATAGCGTACTTGCCCTCCTTACCCATCAGCTGGCAGGAGTTGCCGGCGGAACGGGCGATAGCAGCGCCCTTGCCCGGCTGGACCTCGACGGCGTGGATGAGCGTACCGACGGGGATGTCGGCGAGGGGCAGAGCGTTGCCCGGCTTGATGTCGGCGTCAGAACCGGACATGATGGTCTGACCGACCTCGAGGCCCTTGGGGGCCAGGATGTAGCGCTTCTCACCGTCAGCGTAGTGCAGCAGAGCGATGCGAGCGGAACGGTTCGGATCGTACTCGATCGTGGCAACCTTGGCGGGCACGCCGTCCTTGTTGCGCTTGAAGT
>USDH01000062.1 GCA_900553415.1 uncultured Collinsella sp.
AGGTCACGGCTGGTCAGCAGGTTACGGTGACCATTCCCGACGGTGCTTCGGGCGATACGATCGCCTCGATTCTCTCCGAGAACCATATCGTCGAGAATCCCAAGGATTACTATGCGGCGGTGAAAAAGCTCAACGCCGATATGTCGCTCAAGCCTGGTACTTATTCGTTCACCACACTCATGGACGCGACTAAGGTGGTTCAGCAGCTCATGGAAGGCCCCAACGCGGGCTCCAATGCGCTAACGATTCCCGAGGGCTTGACGGTCGATCAAGTCGCCGACCGTGTGGCCCAGGCCTACGACAGCATCTCTAAGGAAGACTTCCTCAACCAGGCTAAGGCCTCCAACTACGTGGACGACTATAGCTTCCTTAGGGGCGCGGCCAATGATTCGCTCGAGGGCTTCTTGTTCCCCAAGACCTATTCGCTGGGCGATTCGCCGACGGCCGATGATGTGATTCGCGCTATGCTCGATCAGTTTAAGACCGAGTACAAGTCGCTTGACTTTGCGAGCTGCGAAGCCAAGATCAAGGAGCGCTACGGTGTGGAGATGTCCGACTACGACATCGTCAACTTGGCCTCTATCGTTGAGCGTGAGGGCCTCAACGCCGATCAACGTGCGCACGTGGCCTCGGTCTTCTACAACCGCCTTGCCGGCAAACTCGACGGTCTGCGCTATCTCAACAGCGATGCGACCATGATGTATGTTACCGGCGGCGAGGTTACCGCCGACGACCTGCAGAGCGATAGCCCGTATAACACCTATAAGCACGAGGGCCTGCCACCCACGCCCATCTGCTCTCCGTCGCTCGAGGCACTCAAGGCCACGCTTGAACCGACCGACTCCGATGACCTGTATTTCTACATTACGCAGGACGAGGAGTACTTCTCGCAAACCTACGAAGAGCATCAACAGTCTTGGAATTAGCATGAGGATTTTTAGCCCCAAACGATACGTTGCCTCGGTCGATCGCATCGACCTTGATACCCTGTGGGCCGACGGCAAACGCGCCATTCTGCTCGATCGCGATAACACCCTGGTGCCGCGCGACACTGAGCAGGTTCCCGCCGCGGTTTCCGCTTGGCTCGATACCGCCCGCGCCAAAGGCTTTAAGCTGTGCATGGTGTCCAACAACTGGCATCGCGACCAGGTCATGAGCTCTGCACGCGAGCTGGGACTCGAGGCCATCAGCCACGCCATGAAGCCGGCGCCGTTTGCCCTCAAGGCGGGTCTTAAGCGCCTCGGCGCCACGGCCGACGAGGCGGTGCTGATCGGTGATCAGCTCTACACTGACGTGTGGAGCGGCAATTTTGCCGGCGTCGATACTATCCTGGTTAAGCCGCAGGCGACCCAGGACCTGTGGTATACGCAGATCTTCCGTATCTTTGAGCGCCGGGCCCTGCGCGACCTTCCCTGCGAGGATTAGGTCTCGCTATGTCTCAGCACATCAAACACGGCTGCGACCATATCTTCTTTATCGGCTTTTTGGGCGCGGGCAAATCGACGCTCGCGCGCAACGTCGGCACTATGTTCAAGCGGCGTTTTATCGATACCGATCGTTTGGTTGTGCGTCGATGTGGCAAGTCGGTGACCGAGATATTTGAGACCGAGGGCGAGGATCGTTTTCGCGAGCTTGAGACCTCGGCACTCCGTTCGCTTCAAAGCGAGCGCAGCCTGCTGGTGTCGTGCGGGGGTGGCATCGTCGAGACGCCGGTGAACATTGAACTGATGCACGAGATGGGTACATGCGTGTACCTCGAAGGCGACTTTGAGGACTCGTTGCGCCAGATTCGTCGTTCTGATACCCGGCCCGATTTCCGCTCGCCCGAGCATGCCGCGCGCCTGTTTGAGCATCGCCGTCCGCTGTATCGCCAGGCCGCAGATATTACCCTTGATATTCGCAACAAGTCCTTCGAGGACGTTTCCTACCTTTGTGCCGAGATGCTTTTGGAGCGTGGACTGCTATGATTCGCCGTCAACTGATCAATTTCCAAAACCGCAGCGTCGATGTCCGTGTCGGATTGGGCGCGTTCGATGAGCTGTCGCGCATGTTTGCCTCTGCTGTGGGCAAGCCTAAGCGCGCGATGGTGGTTTGGAACTCCGCCTCGTCAGAACGTTTTGATGAGGTCGTCGAGCATGCGCTGGTCGACGCCGGCTTTGCTGTGTCGCAGCTTTTGCTTGAGGTTTCGCCTGATGGCGCGACGCTGGCCGATGCCGATACCGTCTTTGGCGCCCTCTCGGCTAACGGCATTACCTGCGACGATCTCGTTGTCGCTGTCGGCGACACGGCGACCTGCTCGGTTGTTTGCTGGTGCGCCAATCAGTGGTGCGGTCGCACCGAGTGCGCCTTGCTGCCGACGACGTTCGACGCCATGCTCACGGTCGCGACGACCATGAAGCCGCTTGTCGCCTCGTCGGCGCATGCGCTTCCCGCTATCGCGTTCCGTCCCGAGCCGGGCTTGGTCGTGTGTGACCTCGACCTTGTACGCGAGGCGGACCCCGAGGACCTCAAGCTCGGCTATGCGGTACTTGTTGGCACCATGCTTTCGAGCAGCAAGTCCCGCTGGAATCAGTTTACTGAGACCGTCCCCGAGATTCTCGCGGGCGAGGAGGTCGCACTCGTCAATGCCGTTCAATGGTCTCAGACTGCCCGCAAGGACGTGCTGACGGCCACGAACCCGAGCGCTCGCCATGCGCTCGATTTTGGCAAGACGGGGGAGCGCACCCTGCGCGCTTGCTTGGGCGATGCCGCTTCGCAGGTCCCTGCCTACCAGCTGTTGTCCGAGGGCATGCGCTTTGAGGCGCGCCTAGCACACGATGCCTGCGACTTCGATATCGACTATGTGTTTGATCTCGATGACTGCCTGGAGGACTTTGGCATCGAGGAGCTTGCCTTCGACTTGGAGCCTGCCGCATATATCGAGGAGTTCCGCAGACAGCAGTTTGTCCGCTCGAACCGCAGCATGCTGCCGCTGCCCGCGGTGCTCGGCGCCATTCGCCTAACGAGCGTCGAGGACGAGGTTCTTGAGCGCCATGCTCACGCCTACTTGGCTTCTCGTAAAGAACTTCTCTAAGATTTATTGACTTCCATCGTCTTTCGTATCATGTTGAGGGGCGGGTTTTAATCGGTTGCGGATTGTATGCGATTCCGTCGTTCGGTTGAGACCCGTCCCGTCTTTATGGAGGCAACAAGAAAGGAATCCGCATGTCTGAGTTTGCTGCCGGTCCTGCCGGTCGTATCGAGCGTGTCCGTGCCCTGATGGCTGAGCGCGGCTACGACGCTATCGTGGTGCGCGACGAGGCCAACCTTCGTTGGCTTACGGGCGTGAAGGGCGTCTTCGATTACACCTTCGAGTTCCCGCACGCTGCGTTTATTACGGCCGGCCAGTGCCTGTTCCATACCGACTCGCGCTATCTCAACAGTTTTGAGGAGAACACGCCCGCCGGCAGCCCCTGGGTCTACGACATGGACGAGGGCACCATCCCCGGTTGGGTCGCCGGCAAGATCGCGGCCAACAAGTGCCGCGTCTGCGCTGTCGAGGACGATATGCAGATCAATTTCTACCAGGGTATTCAGCGTGGCCTGGAGGACCGCTCCGTTGCCTGCATGCTGCCGCTGATGCATGACGACATCCGTAAGATGCGCGCCATCAAGGACGCCGAGGAGATCGAGCTCATGCGCCACGCGCAGTCGATCACCGACGCCGCCTTCCAGCATATGCTCGGCTTTATTAAGCCCGGCATGACCGAGAAGCAGGTTCGCAACGAGCTCGAGAACTATATGTTCGCCAACGGCGCCGACAGCCTGGCCTTTGGCTCCATCGTGGCGAGCGGCCCCAATACCGCCAACCCGCATGCCGTTCCGAGCGACCGCGTGATCGAGAAGGGCGACTTCGTCCTCATGGATTACGGCGCGGGCTACTGCGATTATCGTTCTGACATGACGCGCACCGTCGTGATGGGCGAGCCTACCCAGGAGCAGCTCGACCTGTACGCGCTCGTGCGCCGTACGCACGAGGAGTGCGTTGCCGCCATTCATCCGGGCGTCGAGGGCAACGACATTTTCAAGCTTTCCAAGAAGATCATTGGCGATGCCGGCTATGGCGATTACTACAACCATGGTCTGGGCCATGGCGTGGGCATTGACATCCACGAGCTGCCTAACTTCAACCGCAGCAAGAACATCATCGAGGTCGGCTCGGTTATCACCATGGAGCCCGGCGTGTACCTGCCCGGTGTGGGCGGCGTGCGCCTGGAGGACTACGGCGTGGTCACCGAGAACGGCTACGAGCCCTTCACTAAGACGCCGCATGACCTCCACGTCATCGATTGCTAGCCCATTTTGATAGATTTTTGGGGCGGGGCGTCCGGATCGATTCGGACGCCCCGCGTTCTCTTTTTATGCGCTCGCTGCAGGCGCCGTCTGCAAGTGTATAATTTCGGTCGTATGTAATTTGGACGCTTGTGCGTTCTGCCCATAACAAGAAAGGTCACTATGCCTACCATTTCTACCGCCGACTTCAAGAACGGCCTCGGTCTCCGCATTAAGGACAAGGTCTACACCATCGTCGAGTTCCAGCATGTCAAGCCGGGCAAGGGCGGCGCGTTTGTGCGCTACAAGACCCGCGACATCAAGAGCGGCCGCGTCGTCGAGAACACCTGCAACGCCGGTACCAAGTTCGAGAGCGTCATGCTCACCACCCGTGAGTTCCAGTACCTCTACAACGATGGCACCGACTACATCTTCATGGACAACGAGTCCTATGAGCAGGTTCCCGTTCCCGAGGACATGGTGGGCGAGAACTCCAAGTGGCTGCGCGAGAACGACATCTGCCAGCTGCTCTTTGCTGACGATGAGCTCATGGGCGTGACCCCGCCGATGTTCATCGAGACCACCATCGTCCAGACCGACCCGGGCTTTAAGGGCGACACCGTCCAGGGTTCCACCAAGCCGGCCACGATTGACACCGGCGCTGTCATCCAGGTCCCCATGTACCTCAACGAGGGCGAGGTCATCAAGGTTGACACCCGCGACGGCAAGTTCGTCTCCCGCGTCTAGCAACCAACTCTTCTAGGAGGACTCATGCCCCAGGAAATCAAGATTGACGGCATCGGCATTTCGCCCGATGTTCTGACCGCCATCGTCTCGCGCGCCGTGTCGGATGTCGAGGGCATCGCCTCCGTTGGCGTCAAGGACCTTGCCACCAACCTTGTCTCCATGATGCTCTCGTCCAAGGCCCCGGCTTCCGAGCCGGCGGTCGAGGCCGAGGTCATCGGCGACAAGCTCGCACTCACCGTGCGTGTCGTGGTGTTCTTTGGCTATCCGTTCAAGAAACTCGCCGAGGCCGTTCGCGCCGCCGTGGTCGCCGCCATCGATGCCCAGGTGGGCGTCGAGGTCGAGCGCGTTGACGTTTGTATCGACGGCCTCGTTTTCCCCAAGGAGTAACCTTTGAGCCTTAAGGTTTATCGCGGGCGCACGCTTGCCCGCAGTCAGGCGCTGCAGCTGCTGTTCCAGGCCGAGGCCACGGACAGCCCGCTCGAGCGCGTCCTCGAGGGCGATTTCCTGATCTCGAAGGGTCCCCTCGACCCCTATGCGCTGGAGCTGTGCCGCGGTGCCTACGAGCATATCGACCGCATCGACTGCGCTCTGCGCTCCGTTGCCAAGAACTGGGATCTTATGCGCATGCCCGGCGCCGACCGCAACCTGCTGCGTATCGCCGTCTACGAGATGCGTTTCCTCACCGACGAGGAAGTCTCGGACGCCATCGTGATCAACGAGGCCGTCGAGCTTGCCAAGGCCTATGGCACCGACCAGTCCGCGTCGTTCGTCAACGGCGTGCTGGGCAAGATCGCTCGCAGCGAGGAGCTGCCGGGCGAGGACCTGTACCAGGAGCTGCTCGCCGAGGATCGCGCTCGCGAGGAGGCCCAGGCTGCCGAGGCGGCCGCCAAGGTCGCTGCCGCTCAGGCTGCCGCCGGTGTATTTGCCGCTGATGCGGACGCTGCTGAGGCCGGCGTCGACTCCGTTGAGGAGTAGTCATGCCAGAGGGTTCTGTCCGCAACTTTGACGAGATTTCGGACCGTCTGGACCAGATTATCGCTACCGTTCGCTCCAAGGATACGTCCTTGGAGCGTTCACTCGATCTGTTTGACGAAGCGATTGAGCTGGGCTCCCGCGCGGTCGATATGGTCGACAAGTTTGAGCTGACGCCGCGTGAGGCCGATAAGCTTGAGCAGGAATACGATGAGGATGCGGCAAACGAATCCCAGGATAGCTAGGCCGCATCTCCGGATACGAATGGTTGATGGCATTCATGAAACGCGTGCGTCTTGATGACGAACTGATTTCACAGGGCATCTGCGCCGATCGCGCGGATGCCCTTCGCACTCTTATGGCCGGCTTGGTCTCGAGCGGCGGCGAGCGCTTGACTTCGCCGGGGCTTAAGGTGACCCCGGGTCTGCCGCTGCACGTGAAGGGGCGCATTCCCTATGTTGGCCGCGGCGGTCTTAAGCTCGAAGGCGCGCTTGATGCGTTTGGCATCAATCCGACGGGCCTTAGCTGTCTGGATGTGGGCTGCTCTACCGGCGGCTTTACCGATTGCCTGCTCAAGCGCGGAGCTGCGACCGTTATCTCGGTGGACGTGGGTCGCGCACAGTTCGATTGGTCGTTGCGTCAGGACGATCGCGTGACGCTGCATGAGCGCACCAACGTGACGCAGCTGCCTGAGCTTGGCTATGCCGGCGCCATCGACCTGGCTGTTTGTGACGTCTCGTTTACCAGCATCGCGAACATTATCGATGCGGTGCTGGCGTGCCTGAAGCCTTCGGGTTCGTTCTGCACGCTCGTAAAGCCCCAGTTTGAGGCGCCGGCTGCGCTGGTGGGCGAGCGCGGTATCGTGACCGACCCCGCCGTCCGCCGCGATACGCTCGTGGCGGCGATTGAGCTTTTTGCCGCCAAGGGCCTGTTCCCGCTTGACGTGTGCGTGTCGCCCATCCATGGCGCTAAGGGCAACGTTGAGTTTTTCCTGTACGGCACAAGGTTTGCCCCTGGTGAACGCACCGACGATGAGCTGCAATCCCAGGTATCGGCTTTGAGCGAGAAAGCTGCAACGCTATGAAGGTCTTTCTGGTTCCCAATTACTACAAGCAAGAGGCGGTCGAGAGCGGCCTGATGCTCGAGCTTTGGCTTTCGCGCCAGGGCTACGAGGTCGCATGGGCTGCCGACCAGCGATCGAAGATTCAAAGCACGCCTGATATTGATGGCTCAGATCTGGTCATTACGCTCGGCGGCGACGGTACGTTGCTGCGCGCTGCCCGCATCCTCAACCATCGCGAGATTCCTATCCTTGGTCTTTCCTATGGTCACCTGGGCTTTTTAACTGCTGCGAGCCCCGAGGAGCGCGACATTCTGCAGGTCGTGAGCGATGCTCTGTCCGGTGAGCTGCACGTGAGCCGCCGCGCCACCATCGCCGCGGATATCGTGTCCGTGCGCGACGATGGCACGAAGGATGTCGTGCGCACGTTTGCCCTCAACGATATGGCACTTACGCGCGGCCCCCTGTCCGATATGGTTGAGTTTGACATCACGGTGTCCGGCCATCATATCGATCGCCTGCGCGGCGACGGTGTCGTCGTTTCGACGGCGACCGGCTCCACCGGCTATGCGCTTTCCGCCGGCGGTCCCATTGTCAGCCCCGATTACACGGGTATGGTCTGTGTGCCCATCGCCCCGCATACCATACAGGCTCGCGCTTTTTTGACCTCGCCGAGTGATGTCGTCGAGATCTTTATGTCTGATGACCGTCCGAGTGTTCCGGCGATCGCTATCGATGGACAGTTTATTACCTGCGATGGCACCGTTGAGAGCGTAGCGGTGCGTCGCGGTCCCGGAGATGTGCTGCTTCTCGATTACGGTCCCGAGAGCTTCTATAACTCCGTGAGCCGCGTGTTCTACGGAGTGCGTCATGATCGATGAGCTGCAGGTTTCCAACATTGCACTCATTCGCGAGGCGACGCTGGTGCCGAGTGCGGGCCTAACGGTTTTGACTGGCGAGACCGGTGCCGGCAAGACCGCGCTGCTCTCGGCGCTCAAGCTC
>USDH01000063.1 GCA_900553415.1 uncultured Collinsella sp.
CCGACCTTCAGGACATCATCGCCATTCTGGGTATGGATGAGCTGTCCGAGGAGCAGCGCCTTACGGTCAACCGTGCCCGTAAGATTCAGCAGTTCCTCTCGCAGTCCTTCCACGTCGCCGAGAAGTTCACCGGCAACCCCGGTGTCTACGTCCGCGTCGAGGATACCGTCCGCTCTTTCGCCGAGATTGTCGACGGCAAGGCCGATGACCTGCCCGAGCAGGCTTTCCGCTATGCTTCCACGATTGAGGACGTGCGCGAGCGCGCCCGCAAGATGGGGGAGAAGTAGGTTATGCGTATCCGCATCGTGTGCCCCGTGAGCTGCGCCTATGAGGGCGATGCTGCGTTTGTGTCGATTCCGTCCACGGATGGCGAGTTTGGCGTCCTGCCTGCTCACTCCAGCGAGATCTGCACGATCGACCGCGGTTACGTTCGCGTTTCCGATAAGGCCATGGGCACTGTCGACCACACGTTTGCCGTGGCCGGCGGCTATGCCCAGGTTGCGGACGATGTCGTGACCGTTCTCGCCGAGCGCGCTTGCGATTTGGCGACCGTCGATGCCGACAAGCTTAAAGCTGATATTCAAGGTTTTGAAGAGAAGCTGGGTAATTTGTCGGAGGATGATGCACGCCGCGCCTACCTCTATAATGAAATCGCATGGTGTAAGCTCAAGCTTGCCCAATAGTCAAACGATTTAGCGTTCGACCATTTGCGAACACATCATGCCCGGGATGGCCCAGCCACCCCGGGCATGCTTTTTGAAAGGGTAGACCTTGGATATTATCCGCGTTGAGGGTGGCCACGCCATCGGAGGCTCCGTGCCCGTCTCGGGCGCCAAGAACTCCGCGCTCAAACTCATGGCGGCAACGCTTCTGGCGCCGGGCAAGACGACGCTGCAGAACGTGCCCGATATTTCCGATGTCCACGTGATGGGCAAGGTGCTCAAGGGCATGGGCGCTACGATCGATGTTCTCGACGAGCACACGCTCGAGATTGATACCTCTCAGGTCGATTCATGGGAGGCCCCCTACGAGCTCGTTGCCAAGATGCGCGCTTCCACCGCCGTCATGGGACCCCTGCTGGGCCGCTTCCATCGCGCCAAAATTGCCATGCCGGGCGGCTGCAACCTGGGTGCTCGCAAGATCGATATGCACATTCTTGGTCTTGAGGCCCTGGGCGTCGAGTTTGATACCGCCCACGGCTATATCAACGCCAGCGCGCCTCAGGGCCTGCGCGGCACCACCGTCACGCTCGAGTTCGCCAGTGTCGGTGCGACCGAGAACCTCATCATGGCCTCTGTGCGCGCACAGGGCACCACGGTTATCGACAATGCCGCCCGCGAGCCCGAGATCGTCGATCTCGCTAACATGCTCAACGAGATGGGCGCCAAGATTGTTGGCGCCGGTACGCCCGTCGTGACTATCGAAGGCGTGGAAGAGCTCCATCCCGTTACCCATCGCGTGGTGGGCGACCGCATCGAGGCCGGTACCTTTATCGTTGCCGGTGCGTTGATGGCCGACGATCGCGGTGTCGATGTCACGGGCTTTTGCCCCATTCACTTGGGCATGGTGCTCAAGAAGATGGAGCTCATGGGTATCGACTGCGAGCGCGTCGAGGATGGCGTCCATGTGAACCGTGCCGAGCGTATCAAGCCGGTCGACATCCAGACGCTTCCGTTCCCCGGTTTCCCGACCGACATGCAGGCGCAGATTATGGTGCTCTCCGCCCTTGCCGACGGCAGTTCCGTTATTACCGAAAACATCTTCGAGAATCGCTTTATGTTTGCCTCTGAGCTGGTGCGCATGGGTGCCGACATTCGTATCGAGAGCCATCATGCCATGATTCATGGCGTCAAGGGCTTCTCGGGTGCACAGGTTACCTCGCCCGATCTGCGTGGCGGAGCGGCCCTCGTCGTAGCGGGCTTGATCGCCGACGGGACGACCGAGGTTTCGGCTATCCATCACATCAAGCGCGGCTACGAGCAGTTTGTCGAAAAGCTGCAGGCGCTTGGCGCGCATGTCGAGCATGCTACCGTCCCCGATCCCGTCATCTACTAATACAGGTTGCCTATGTTTAATAAAAAGCCCCTCGCGGATACCACCACCCGAAGACCCTCAACTGGTGCGCAGGCCAAGATCTACAGTCGCGATAACGTGGCTCGTTATTCCGAGCGAGCTCGCCAACGTCGTCGTAGCCACACGATTCGCCACGTCGCGCTCATTGTCGTGCTTGGCGTGCTACTGAGCGCCACTACCGCTGCCGGCCTGTGGTTTGCCACCATTATGGGCAAGCTCGGCGATTCTAATGTCATTACCGACAATCTGCGTCGGGTTCTGGTTGACACCGATGAAGCAAAGGATCCGTTCTACGTGCTGCTTCTTGGCACCGACGGCCGTCCGGGCGAGGATACGTATCGTGCCGACTCGATTATCCTGGCACGCATCGACCCCACGCAAAAGCAGGCGACGCTCATTTCCGTTCCGCGCGACACCAAGGTCGTGTACAAGGGCGAGACCATGAAGATCAACGCCTGCCATACCGTTGGCGGCGCCGAAGCCATGGTCGAGGCGGTCAACGAGCTGTGCGGTGTTCAGATTTCCCACTATGCCGAGGTCAGCTTCGACGGTATGCAGGCGCTGATTGATTCGGTTGGCGGTATCGACATTAACGCAACCGATGATGTTGACGACCCCGAGCACCTGGATATTAAGATTACCGCTGGCCAGCAGCATATGGACGGTGCCACCGCCCTTACCTATGCCCGCTGCCGCTACACCTATGCCGACGGCGATTACACGCGCATGCGCCACCAGCGTCAGGTGCTTGGCGCCCTTGCCAACCAGATTCTCAATAACTTCGATGCCACGAAGATCTTTGGCCTGGTTAATTCGCTGTCGGATATGCTCGTAACCGATATGAGCGTTCAGGATATCGTGTCTACGGTCAACGCCATGCGCGGCATGGACGTCAATGGCATCTACTCGGCTAACCTGCCTTCGTATGCCGGTGACGACACCATGATCGACGGCGTGAGCTACGTCTTTGTCTACGAGGACGAGCTCAAGGAAATGATGGAGCGCGTCGATGCCGGCAAGGATCCCAAGGGTCCCAACACCATGGGTCTTTCCGACGGCTCCAGCTCTACGATCGGCGACCTCAGCAACAACACGTCTGACGACTACGCAAACGGCACCGCAACCTCATCGGTCAGCTCTGACGATTCCGATGGCTCAAGCGATTCGAGCGATTCGGACTACTACGAACAGCCCACCGGCGACGGCAACGGTTACGAGGCCAACTACTAAGTTACGGCGTTTTACCAAACGCCGTAACGACTCGACGCTGCGCGCCGCCCAAGGCGACAATTTGTCATTCAAAAGGCAGGGCATGACCAGAAGGTCAATGCCCTGCCTTTTTCATGCCAACTTGTTCGCCTTGGACGTCGCTCGCTGACGTTGGCTCAACCTGCGATGTTGACTACTCCCCTTGTATCAAAAACCGCCCCGTTCTCTGTAGAGGACGGGGCGATTCGTCTTTTGGGCTTATGCAGCCAGGCTTATGCGAAACGGGCGACGAGCTCCTGCAGGACGTCGGTCATCTTGACGAGCGAACTGACCGGGACGAACTCGTTGACGCCGTGGTAGCAATAGCCGCCGGTGGAAAGGTTGGGGCAGGGCAGACCGCGGAACGACAGCTGAGCGCCGTCGGTGCCGCCACGAATCGGCAGCACTTGGGGCTCAACGCCGCAGGCAAGGTAGGCTTCCTTGGCAACATCAATAAGCTCGGGATAGTCACGAACGATCTCGGCCATATTTCGATACTGCTGCTTAATCTCGACTGTCACGCGCTCCTCACCCAGACGCTGGTTGAGCATCGAGGCGGCGGCATCAATAAGGTCGAGTTTCTGCTGGAACTTGGCGGCGTCATGGTCGCGGACGATATAGCGCGCTGTGGCGTGATCGACGGTTGCAGATACACCCTCAAGGTGATAAAAGCCCTCGTAGCCTTCCGTATACTCCGGGCGCTGCACGTAGGGGAGCAACGCGTTGAAGTCGCAGAACAGATTGCCTGCGTTGACCATACGGCCCTTGGCGTCGCCCGGGTGGATGGACTGGCCCTCAAAGCGGATGGTCGCCTCGGCGGCGTTAAAGCACTCCCACTCCAGCTCGCCGATGGGGCCACCGTCGACCGTGTAGGCGTACTTGCAGCCAAAGGTATCGATATCCAACAGCTCGGCTCCGTGACCGATCTCCTCGTCAGGGCAGAAGCAAATGCCGAGTGCGGGATGGGGCAGAGAAGGGTCCTGAGCGATACGCGCGACAAGTGACATGATCTCGGCGACGCCTGCCTTGTCGTCCGCGCCCAGCAGCGTGGTGCCATCGCTGCAGACCAGGTCCTCACCCGCGAGGTCATTCAGGGCGGGAAGCTTGGCGGTACTCATGGCAACGGGCTTACCGTCAACCGTGCCGCAGACCAGGTCGCCGCCTTCGTAGTGTACGATGTGCGGCTTCACGCCGGCGCCCGGTGCAACTTCGGTGGTGTCGAGATGGGCGATCAGGCCCAGGGCGGGCTTGTCCTCAGCGCCCGCACTTGCGGGGATATGCGCGCAGACATAGGCGTGCTCGGTCACGTGGGCATCTTCCGCATCAAGCTCGCGCAGCTCTTCAGCCAGCACGTTGGCAAGGTCAAACTGAACGGCGCTCGAGGGTACCTGGTCGCAGTTTGCATCCTCGGACTGCGTGTTGATCTGGACGTAGCGCAAAAAGCGCTCGAGGACATCGGGGTTTGTGGTGGTGTT
This sequence comes from uncultured Collinsella sp., assembly GCA_900553415.1. Lineage (GTDB taxonomy): Bacteria > Actinomycetota > Coriobacteriia > Coriobacteriales > Coriobacteriaceae > Collinsella. The sequence goes on from USDH01000063.1 coordinate 4,797, forward strand.
TTCCATAAAGATCGCTCCAATCTTGGTCGTCGTGTGCAACAAGAACTCTAGCACGGTATGCCACGGCATACCGCGACGCTTGGATGGGGTAGAATCAGCCATTGAATGCAGAAGGGACGGAAGATCATGGATACGACAAATAGCTCGCGCGAACTACATCTGACGGTGGCGAACGAAGACTACTTGGAGTGCATGGTTCGCATTGAAAGCGAAGAGGGGGAAACCAACGGCGTGCGATCGGTCGACATCGCGCAGCGCCTTGGCGTCTCCAAGGCATCGGTCAATAAAGCGGTTTCGGCGCTCAAGGCATCCGAGCTTGTCGAGCAATCGCACTACGGCAAGGTAGTCCTGACCGATCGCGGCCGCGAGGTTGGCACGGCTATCTGGTACCGTCATCGCCTCGTCCGCACGTTTTTGGTTCAGGAGCTCGGTGTCGAATTTGAGCGAGCCGATTCCGAGGCCTGCATGATGGAGCATGCGCTATCCGAGGACACGATGAACCGCTGGCTCGCCTATCTCGAAAAGCAAGGAATCAGCGTCGAGGAATAGCGGGATATATATGGATACGAGTTATTACAATCGCTTTGGTGCCGAGGAACTTACGCGCCGCTTGTCGAGCGAGACCTTGTTGGCGCAGGGCCCCATGGGCAGTGTTCTGTTGAGTGAGTACGACGCCGCAGACATTCCACCGGCGTTTTGGAATCTGGCAGAGCCGCAGGCCGTTTCTCGTATCCATCGCTTGTATGTCGCCGCCGGTGCGCAGGTGCTCATTACCAACACCTTTCAGGCATCAAGCTATGCCCTCAAGCACGACCAGATTGCGCCGTCCGTGGCGGAGGTCAATCGCGGGGCCGTCGACGATGCTCGCCAGGCGCACCCTCAGCTGCTGCTGGGCTCGATGGGCCCGATCGGTATTGAGTGGTTTGCCGAGGACTCTGCCGAGTATCGTGAAATCCGCGGCATTGCGCGCGAACAGGCGCACGCCTTGCTCAATGCCGGCGTTGACGGTCTGCTGATCGAGACGGTGACGTCTATCCGTAATCTGCAGCCCATGCTTGCCGGCGCCCGAGATGCCGCCGACGGCATGCCTGTTCTGGTGAGTTTTGTCGTTGACGATAAAGGCGACCTGCTGGGCGATGGCCTCAACATCGAGGCAGCCGTTTTGTACGCCGAAAAACACGGCGCAAACTCGGTTGGTGTTAATTGCTGTTCGCTTGCGGCCGCGAATGCGGCGGTGCCCAGGATGGTTGCATCGGCGACGACTCCCGTCACGGTGCGTCCCAACGTAGGCGATCCGGTCCAGACTCAGGATGGCCCCGTATGGCACGAGAACCCTGAAGCTTTCGCGCGCGCATGCATCGAATGGAGACATGCCGGTGCCGCAATGGTGGGCAGTTGCTGTGGAACCACGGCAATCACTACGGCAGCAATGGCCGAGGCGCTCGATATATAAAGGGCAAAACCGCTCCATACGGGGCGGTTTTTTTATTGCCTGCATGTCCTTGGCAGCATTTGCCCAAATGGTGAATGCTGGTGCCGGCAGGTTGCCGAGTGCATGTTGCGGGTATACCCCATGCGTAACATGATCCAAACACTGTGAGGTGTCTGCGCGTGTGCGCGATAATTCATTTTGGAACTGACGGTTGGCGCGCTCGCGTCGATGAGGACTTCACTGCCGATAACGTTGCCCGTATCGCCGATGCCGTCGGCGAGTTGTGGCAAAAGACCAATCCGGGCAAAACGGTATATATAGGGTTCGACACCCGGCCCCTGGCGCGCGAGTTCGCTGAGCTTGCGGCGGGCGTGCTAGCAGCGCACGGGCTAGACGCCGTGCTCGCTTCGCGACCTGTTCCGACCCCTGCCCTTACGTGGGCGGCGGCTTATGACGGTGAGGCGTGCGGCGCGCTCATGGTGACGGGGTCCCATCATCCGCAGGGTTATCTGTGCCTCAAGATTCGCATGGGTGACGGCTCGACCGCCAACCAGGATGTCATCGAAGAGCTCGAAGAGACCATGGCTCCCGAGCCAATGGGGATCGAGGGGCAATATCGCACCGCGGATATCATTCCTGACTATATGCAAGCGGTGGCATCGTTTGTCGATGCCGAAGCCATCCGCGCCGCGCACTTGCGCGTGGTTGTCGACCCCATGGGCGGCGCAGCCCAGGGCTATCTAGCCGACTTGCTGCGCGAGCTTGGCGTTGAGGTGCACGAGATTCACGCCGGGCAGGCGTCTGATCAAGAAGATATCTGCCCCGACCCCGTTGAGCCTTGGGTGGACACTTGCGAGCGCATGGTTATCGAGGACGGAGCTTGCGCTGGCCTGGTGACCGACGGCGACGCCGACCGTATCGGCGCGGTTGACGAGCGCGGCAGATATATACATCCGCATCAGATCATGGCGCTCGTTTTAGGCGACTTGGTTCAATTTCGTAATTTGGAGGGGCGCGTCGTCGTCAATCTTTCATGCTCGACGCTCGTGCGTCGCATTGCCGAGGCGCTTGGCTGCCGCGTGACCGTCAAACCAGTCGGTTTCAAATATATAGCGGCGGAGATGAAGAAGGGCGGCGTCCTCATGGGCGGCGAAGAAGCCGGTGGTATCGGCATCGCCGCGCATATGCCCGAGCGCGATGGAATCCTCGCCTGTCTGATTCTGTGTGAGCTTATGGCAAAGACGGACGCGCCTTTGGGCGTTCTGGTCGACCAACTCGAGGACAGTTTTGGTAAGACGAGTTACGGTCGACGCGATTTGCGCCTTGAGGCCGAAGATGCCGAAACGTTACGAACCCTGCTGCCGGGCGTAAACCCCAAGTCGATTTGTGGCAAGGTGCCGCAAAACGTTAGTCATATGGACGGCTTGCGTCTGTCATTCGAGGATGATACGTGGCTGCTGGTCCGTCCTAGCGGGACCGAACCAGTGGTGCGCGTCTACGCCGAGGGGTTCTCGGTGGAAGAACGTGATGAGTTGCTCGATGCTGGCTGTGCTTTAGCTAGGGGGACGTATCCGCTTTAACCATGAGACTGCCTCATATAAAGAGATGCTCGGCGAGCGGTAGTTAACGGCTGGCAAACGTTAGTCGGATCCAAAATTGTGTAGGAAATGTGTACGCCCAGATTCCCGCCCCCGGCGCCCCTCCGGTCTGGCAATATATCTCCTTGCCGCGCGGC
>USDH01000064.1 GCA_900553415.1 uncultured Collinsella sp.
GGCACGTTTTGTTTGGGGCGATTCATTTAAATCCTTGCGGCTATATTCACGTTCGGGAACATAGCCGTCCGCCCCGCAAGACGGCCCGACTACTCGAAATATTGGAACTTGTTGGTCGAGAAGGCGAATGTTACGACAAAGCCTTCGCCGGGCTCCGATGCTGCGGTGACGTCGATGCCCATCTTGGAGCACAGGCGCGCCACAAGGTAGAGGCCGATGCCCGTTGCGCGCTTGGTGGTGCGGCCGTTGTCGCCGGTAAAGCCCTTCTCGAACACGCGCGGCAGGTCGGCCGCGCTCACGCCGCAGCCGTTGTCCGCGACGGTGAGCTCGATACGCTCGCTTGCCAGGCCCTCGTCCAGCAACGCACCCGAAAACTCGATCTTCGCGCCATCCTCGCGCGCATATTTAATGCTGTTCTGAATGAGCTGGCCCAGGATAAACTCGAGCCACTTCTCGTCGGTAAAGACCTCAAAGTCGAGGTTCTCGCACACCGGAGCCACGTGCGCCGCGATGAGCTCGCGCGCGTTGGCTTTAATCGCACCCGTCACCAAGGTCTTGAGATCCCAGCGACGAATCAGGTAGTCGCGCTCCACGACTTCCGAGCGCGCATAGTACAGCGCCTGGTCGATATAGCGCTCCACGCGAGCCAGCTCGCGGCCCAAATCGTCCACGCGCGACAGGTCGTCTTCGCTGCCGTCCAGGTTTTCCAAAATTAGATGGCCCGCCGCCAAGGGCAGCTTGGCCTCGTGGACCCAGCTCTCGATATAGTCGCGATAGTCATCGGTCTGACGCCTGCCTTCGGCAACCTCGTCGCAAGCGGCTTTGCCCACCCGGCGCAAGACCTCGTACTCGAGCTCGCCCTCGGCATAGGTCGGGCATTGCACCATCTCCTGCACCCATGCGGGGCTCTCGAGCTCCTCTGCCGCACGCTCCAACTGGCGCAGAAAACGACGACGGCGCGCGTACTCGATCACGATGCCGAGCATACCGAAGATAAAGGACACGCCAACCGCCACGACCACGATAGAAACGGGTGCGCCGGCGACCGTCAGCACAAAGCAGCTCAGCAGCACGCCGCACGTCCACACGGCGACGGGAAGCAGTGCATCTTTAAAGAACTTGCCAAACGACATAGCCGGCCCCTAGACCGAATAGCCTTGGCCGCGATGCGTGGTCAAATACCCCTTGATGCCGATTTTTTCGAGCGTGGTGCGCAGGCGGTTGATGTTGACGGTGAGCGTATTGTCGTCCACGAAGGCGTCGGAGTCCCACAGGTCCTGCATGATGGCCGAGCGCGAAACGATCTTGCCCGCGCGGCTCAGAAGCAGCGAGAGGATACGCAGCTCGTTTTTGGTGAGCTCGGTGCTAGTGCCGGTTTGCGTGTTGGTGACCATGGAGCGGGCGAGGTCAAGCTCCAGCCCCTTGTGGACAAGTGTGTTGCGCTCGCCTGACGCCGCGGTGCGACGCAGCAGTGCGTTGATGCGCGCCACGAGCACGCGCGCGCTATAGGGCTTGGGAACAAAGTCGTCCGCGCCGAGCGTCATGGCCATGACCTCGTCGATCTCGGTCGTGCGCGAGGTGAGGACGATGATGGGGACCTCGGATTCGCGGCGAACCTCGTGGCAGATATGCTGGCCGTCCTTGACGGGAAGCGTGAGGTCGAGCAGTACCAGGTCGGGCGCGGCAGCAAGAATATCGCGCGAGACGTGCTCGAACAATTCGCAGGCCTCGACCTCAAAACCGGCACGGGCAAGGATGTCGGCAAGCTCGCGACGAATGGGCTCGTCGTCCTCAACGATATAGATCAGCGCCATGGATTCCGTTCCCCTCTTAGTTGCCTTACAGCCATTATCGCCGCGAAGTCGCCGGCACGCGCCTCGCGCGGCAACAAGGTGACAGAACTGTTCGCGAACGAAAGCGTTTGGCTCGCCCCTCGCTCGCAACGGGCGCGGGGATCAAATGATTATTAAATCCCCGTCCCAGAAAAATCATTTAGCGGCGGGCACGGAGCTTTTCGTAGCCTTCGGCGAAGAAAGCGACCGTCGCGGTGTCGGCCTCGGCGGCGTCCGTCTCGGTTGCGGGAACCACGCCGTGCTCGTCGCTCACCAGAAACAAAGCACCCTTGAGCTGCGCGGGAATGTCTACGCGCGTGACCGAGATGCCCTTGGTCTGGGCCAGCTGCTCGATGAGCGTCGCCGTACCGCACAGGTACTCGTCCGCCGGCGCCACAAAGGCCAGCACTCCGTCGTTGACGGAAGCGAGCAACTCGGGCGCCACGCCGGTTTCGTCGGCCTCGGAGCGGGCCTCGGCAGAGCGGGCGCGCAAGGCCTTGGCCGAAGTATCGGACAGCGGCTCGTACTCGCCTACCGTCATGGCAGCGTTGCCGTTGACGTCGATCACCAGCATGAGTACGCCGTCGCGCGCAGTGTAATCGCCCTCGGCAAGTGACCACTCAACGTGCTGCTTGGCCCAGCTGAGCATGTTGTGGGTAAGCGGCTCGCCCTGCACCAGGCGCTCGGACAGTGCGCGAATGTGGCGGTTGAGCATTGGCACCTTTTTGTTGGACATGCGCCAACGGCACACGAGCGCGGGCTTGTCGAGCGTAAACTTCTCGACTGCCTCCTGATTGGCGCAAAAGTCCTCGTACGCGCGCTGGTCCTCGGCATTGCCAAACAGCTCGGCATCATCAATCTGGGGCATGGTCATACCTTTCGTGTTAGTCATTCCGTCCTCTTATACCAAAAAGACGGCCCTCCAAACGGAGCGACCGTCTTTTGCAGAGATTATTTTGTCCCAAGGCGGAACTTAGTGGCGGAAGTGGCGAGCGCCCGTAAACACCATAGCAATATTGTGCTCATTGCAGGCCTGGATGCTCTCGTCGTCGCGCTTGGAGCCGCCGGGCTGGATGATGCAGGTCACGCCGTGTGCAGCAAGAACGTCGACGTTGTCGCGGAACGGGAAGAACGCGTCGCTTGCACAGGCAAAGCCGCCCTTCTCCACGCCCTCGCGCTCGCAGAAGTCCTCGGCGCGCTCGCAGGCAAGCAGCGCAGAGTCAACGCGGTTAGGCTGACCCGGGCCCATGCCAATGCCGGCCTTACCCTTGGAGACCAGGATGGCGTTGGACTTGACGCCCTTGCAGACCTTCCAGGCAAACTCGAGCTCGGCCATCTCGGCGTCGGTGGGCTTGCGGTCGGTGGGGAACGTAAAGGTCGCGGGATCCTCGGTCACGTGGTCGACTTCCTGCACCAGCATGCCGCCGTCGATGGAGCGCAGCTCCACCTGGGCGCCGTGGTCCACGCCGCCGGTGGCCAGCACGCGCAGGTTGGGGCGCTTGGCCATGCGCTCGAGCGCCTCGTCGGTGTAGCTCGGGGCGATGATAACCTCGACGAACTGCTTGTTCTGATCGGCAAAGTGCTCGACCAGCTCATAGGGAACCTCGCGGTTGCAGGCGATGATGCCGCCAAAGGCGCTCTTGGGATCGCAGGCGAAGGCGCGGTCGTAAGCGGACGTAATGTCCTCGGCAACGGCGGAGCCGCAGGGGTTCTGGTGCTTGAGAATCACGCAGGCCGGCTCGTCGAACTCGCGGACCAGGTTCCAAGCGGCATCGGCATCCAGATAGTTGTTGTAGCTGAGCGGCTTGCCCTGGATCTGCTCGGAGCCAACGAGCGGGAACTGCGAGCTCGCGGTGTTCTCGCAGCCCTCGGCAAAGCGGTAGACCGTAGCCTTCTGCTGCGGGTTCTCGCCATAGCGCAGGTCGTCGACCTTCTCCAGCGAGATCTCGAGCTTGGCAGAGGTGTCCGCCACGTCGCTTGCCTGGGCGGCAAGCCAACGGGAGATAGCCGTGTCGTAGGCGGCGGTGGTCTGGTAGACCTTCACCTGCAGGCGACGACGGGTGGAAAGCGTGGTGCAGCCACCGGTCTCGTGCATCTCGGCCAGGACGGCATCATAGTCGGCCGGGTCGGAAATGACGGTAACGCTCGTGGCGTTCTTGGCAGCAGAGCGCAGCATGGAGGGACCGCCGATGTCAATGTGCTCGATGGCGTCCGCGAAGGTGACCTCGGGATTGGCGACGGTCTTCTCGAACTCGTACAGGTTGACGACGACTAGATCGATCAGCTTAATGCCGTGCTGAGCCGCCTCCTGCATGTGCTGCTCGGAATCGCGGCGGGCCAGCAGCGCGCCGTGGACCTTGGGGTGCAGGGTCTTAACGCGGCCGTCCATCATCTCGGGATAGCCCGTGAACTCCTCGATGGGGGTTACGGGAACGCCCGCGTCCTCGATGGCACGAGCCGTGCCGCCCGTAGAGATGATCTCGACGCCAAAGTCATCGACCAGCGTCCGTGCGAAATCGACGACGCCCGTCTTATCGGTAACCGAGATCAACGCGCGTGCGATCTTCACATCAGATCCCATGCAGTCCTCCTGTCTGGTACGCCGCCGTGCTCTGTGAGTCGGTGATACGTCGATCTGCAGCGCTCGCGCAGCGGCATTGAAAATACTGATTCAATGTAGCGCATCGAGCGCATCGATGCATCCCGCAACGGCGGCATGTGCAGAAAAAGCTTGGGAGTGGAGGGCGTGGGCGCAGCGCCGGGCACGGTGAGTTCATGGAACACAGGGGCACCATAATTTGATGCCAATGGCGTGGTAGAACTGTGCTCGATATGCATCCGCAAAAGAAAGAGGCACCATGGTCTCGCGGGTTCTCTACCGACCGTTTGATACCGAAGACTTCGACGCCATCGCGCTGATTCTGCAGCAGCTTTGGCATAACAATTCGGATAACGATGAGTACAACCGCCTTGAGGCCGCGTGCGACCTCGCCTACTGCCTTTCGTCGTCGACGTTTTCACAGGTTGCCGTAATCGACGGTCAGGCGCGTGGCATTTCGCTCGCGCGTGCGGGACAGAGCTCCGGCGCCACTATCAACGAGCATTGGATGGATACCGAACGCGCGCTGCTATCGCAGATGCGTGAGCTGGAGCCTGATGCCTGCGCCGAGTATCTCTCGTTTGTGCGCGCAACCATCCGAACCAACAACCGCCTGCTCGAGAGCAGCCCGTTGCCGCACGACAACGAGGTCACGCTGCTTGCCGTGGATCGCGATGTCCATGGCCTGGGCGTTGGCTCGGTGTTGCTCGATGCCGCTGTCTCGTACCTTTCCTCGCGCGGGGCGACAAGGGCGCACCTGTACACCGACTCCAACTGCTCGTGGAAGTTCTACGAGTTGCACGGCTTTAAGCGCACGGCCACGCACCGCGCCAACCGCGAAGAGCGTCGTCACGACATGCCGCGTGAAAGCTTTCTCTACGAACTCGACCTAACAGCCTAGCCCAAGCAGCCACACCTGGTCATTTAAGAACGTCCCCAATGACTGATCCCCAACAACTAGTCATTTAAGTCTGTCCCCAATGAGTGGCCTAGGGGGTTTGTAGATAGCCCTAGTCAAAAAACATCAAATATGAGTACTGTTACCTTTTTAGTAGCAGCGATTTGGGGCATTTTTGATGCTTATAGGCATGACGACCAGCTGCACGAGCTGACATAACTCCCCAAATGTTCAATAAAATGGGCTCCTAACGAGAAGTACTCTCATTAGGAGCCCATTATTATGTGCAAACATATGTGACCAACGCAGCAACAGTACTCATATTTGGCATTTTTTGTCCACTGTCCCTTGCGCGAAGGTCCGCAGCGGAAAGTTTGACCCGTTTCGATGCACAAAAATGGGATGAATCTTCCCTGGCAACCGCCCAGAAAGATCCACCCCAAAGCAAGCGCTCGCTAGAACGTTCCGCCGCCGCCTCCGCCGACGCCGCCACCGCCGCCACCGGAAAAGCCGCCGCCGCTGCCGCCGCTCGAGCTATCGGAACTCGAAGCCAGCTCGCGGATGGTCTCGTGATACACATCGTTGAACGAATCTAGCGGAGACTCGTTGCCGTAGTGATGGTAATACCACCAGTAGCAGGGGTAGTTGTCGTAGAAATCGTCGCTGTTGCGCAGGTCCGCAGGCACGGCCTCGGCCAGCTGTCGCAGCACTTCTTTCGAAACGCCCAGGGCAACGCCCATCACCAGCAGCTTGTTCCACAGAATCAGATCGCTGGGGATGGCCTCCTTCAGGCGCGTAAAATCCTCGAGCCAATGCTTGAGCGCCTTGCAGCGAGCCGCCACCTCGGCGCCCTCCGGCGTGTAACGGCGGAAGGTGCAGCTCAGGACAAAGCCCACAATCGTGACGGGGATCGAGATCATAGCGGCACCGACGTTGGCGTCCGCAAAGTCGGTATAGAACAGAGAGCCCAAAATGCCAAAGACAATGATGATGCCGAGAACCAAGCCAGCAACCAGGGCGACGGTGCCGTCCGATGCAATAAGCTCGCGCGCCTCCAGCTTGCCCTTAACCGTGCTCTGATAGTCCTCGAGCTTGTCGCCAACAGATGTGGTGCGCTCGCTAGCGTACTCCTCCAGCTCGCTAAACGTGCGCGAACGGACTCCGTCCTTATCGGGCTTAACGCCAGCGAAGAAGACCTTGAGTACGTCGCGGTCGATGCCGTCCTTCTTGGCAGCCTTCCAGGCCTCGTCGGTCACTGTGATGCGATACGTCTGCTCCTCTTTTTCGCGACGGAGCAGACCCTTCTTCTTGGTCTCGGTCGCTTCTTCCAGCTTGATCACGCGGTCGTCGGTGAGCTTCATAAGTGTGGCGATATATGCCTGATCGGGCACGTCGTTCCAGCTCATAAGAGTTGCAAGCACCGCGGGATGATCAGCGGAGGGCACATCGCGGAAGTACTCGTCCTGGAAGAGCGGCTTGGGCTTGGGCCTGCGCAGCTTGAGCATCACGATCACGCCGGTATAGGCAACCGCCACGACAACACACGCCACGGCAATCGCGCTGGCAACCGCACGCGCGTGCTCACGGCGAGCGTTGGCCTCGTCGGCCCATTCCTTCTCTTCGCTCAGGATCGTTGACATGCGCTCTTCGCCCGAGGCGGCAAGCTGCGGCACCCAGTCGCTGGGGAAGGCGATGCGTGCCTCGGCAAACTCACCCTCGTGCACGCACGGAATGGTGTAGGTGACCATGGGTTCGTCCGCATCGAGCGATACGTCGCCCGTCAGCGGGCCGTGGCCCCATGCGCGGAAGTTATCGCCCTTGACGGCCGCCGTCCCGGCAGCGGCATTTGCGAAGTACACTTCCATCTCAACGTCATCGGAATCCGCAGACCAGCCGTCACCCACAAATTTCCAGTAGAGCTCGGCGGTATCGGCCCAGTTCATAACCGCACCGGTCATGGTGTAGCTCACGTAATAGATTGCACTGTCACCGCTCTCGTGAGGGCTGAACACCTTAATCCTTACGCCGTCACCGGCCTGCTCGATCGTATAGACGCCAGAGTCGCCCTTGTTCGCGCTATCGACTTTGTTAAACGCGGTGTCCTCTTCCTCGACACTCAGCACGTCGACGCCCGCCGTGCCGCCCTGCTGGTTGGTGCCCGTATTGATATCCCAATACACGCCGTTGATATCGTCGTCGAAATCAAACTGGCGTCCCTCGACAACGGTCAGCGATCCATCGGCTTCAACCGTGGCGCCGATATAGGTTTGGGTCATGGAATAGCCATCGGCGCGCGCAACAGCGGGCAACAGCAACAGCGCGCACGCGACGAGCGCGCAAATGGAAGCGAACCGCGCAAACAGGCAGACCTGCCGACAGGCATTGGCAACGGGGGCGTTCATAGGCACATCCTTTGTCTGTGATACCAGTAGCGTCATTGTCCCACGTTTGCGGGCGCACATTACGAACATCTCGGCAACCGGAGCATCAGACAGGACAAAAGTCACCCTCCCCCGCACCCGGCACCTGGGGACGTTCCTTATCTGCCGGCATCTTGGGACACCCCTTGCCATGGCCCGCGCCAGCAGCAGATACCACTTCACAGCT
>USDH01000065.1 GCA_900553415.1 uncultured Collinsella sp.
ACCGTATTGCCAAGTACAACCAGCTCATCCGCATCGAGGATGAGCTCGAGGGCAGCGCGCGCTACGCCGGTAAGGCCGCGTTCTACAACATTCGCTAAACGGGCGGTGCTCGCGGGGGCGGGGTTGACTCGGCTCTGTTCCACTTCTGATGGCCGCTATTGGGCGCTGGGCCGTGTGGCTCAGCGCCTTTTTTATGTCGAGCAAAGGCTGCCGAAGGCGGTGCGCGCGCTCGTGCTATAACTAGAATACTTAGCGCAAACAAACCTCAACCGCACAAGGCGCACATGGATCAGATTTACGACAACAGGTACTATTCCGCCGGTTCGCGTGAGCCGTCGTCTCGCCGCGCGCATTCGGTGCAGCTTGGCGGGCCCGAATATACGGGTGCTGACCGTCCCACGCATCGCACGCCGGGCACTTCGCACTCCCATGCTCAAACGAATATGTCGACGCATCGCCCGGACCGTCCGTCGCGCGCGACGTACGAATCGCGCCCGTCTGCTCAAGCGCACGACAAGTCGACCAAGCCCTCGAGCCGTCTTTCGGGCTCGGACTTCATGCACTACGCCAACGACAACGCGGTGATTAAGGCAATCTACGACTTTACCCATGGGCCCCAGCGTGGACTGTTTATCGGTATTGTCGTTGCCCTGGTGCTCGTGAGCCTGTACTTTCCCGTGCGCGACCTCTACGTTGCCAAACGCTCGAGCGACATCTTGGCCAAGCAGGTCGAGATTCGCCAGCAGTACAACGACGAGCTGCAGAAAAGCGTCGACAAACTGCTCTCGGAGGAGGGCATTAAGGACGCGGCGACCGAGGATCTGGGCCTGGTGATGCCCGGCGAGACCAAGATTGACGTGCTGGGCCTGGACGACGATTCGGATTCGTCTTCGAGCAAGAAGTCGTCGAACGCCAAAAAGGCCAGCGAAGTGGCCAAAGAGATCGAAGAGGTGGGCAAGGACGCGCCGTGGTACATCCAGACGCTCGACATGCTGTTTGGATTTAACGGCGTCGAGGGTCAGACGGTCGCGTCCAGCGGCGAATAGCGCCCGGAGGGGAGCCTGCAATGACGAATTGCAAACGATATAAGGTGGCGGCGATTGACTTGGGAACGGTGTCGTCGCGACTGGTGCTGGCCCAGGTCGAGGGCGGGGCGATCGTGGAATCGTCCAAGCATACCGAGATTACCGATCTAGGCGAGGGTGTCGACGCGACGGGGCGCTTTTGCGAGGCGGCCGTTGAGCGCGTGCTTGCCGCATGCCGCATGTTTGTGGACGAGGCACGTGCCTTTGGGGTCGCGTGCATCTGCACCACCTGCACGAGCGCCGCGCGAGATGCATCCAATGCCGCACTGCTGCTGGACGGCCTGTGCGATCTGGGGCTTGAGCCGCAGGTGATTCCGGGCGAGGTCGAGGCGCGCCTGACGTTTTTTGGCGTGGCGCACGACTTTGCAGGCGAGCTCATCATCGTCGCCGATTCGGGCGGCGGCTCCACGGAGCTCGCGACGGGCGTCTATGCGCCTGAGCGCGGGGTCTTTGCGCTGGAGGGAACGCGCTCACTGGATATCGGTTGCCGCCGCGTGACGGAGCGGTTTTTCTCTGCACTGCCGCCGTCGACGAACGAGCTTGCGGCTGCCGCCGCGTGGGCAGGCGAGCAGTTCTCCGCCTATTTTTGGGGCCTGCCCAGCGACTTTGAGCGCGCCGAGCGCCTCGTTGCGGTGGGCGGTACCGTCACCACGCTCGTGGCGCTGGTCCACGAACTGGAGCCGTACGACTCGAACTTTGTGCACCTGCGCGAGCTTTCGATGGAGCAGGTCTCGGCCGCTATCGAGCGCATGTCCACGCTGGATGTTGCAGGCATCGCCGCGCTGCCAGGCGTGCAGCCCAAACGCGCGGGCGTGATCTTGGCCGGTGCCGTGGTAATTCGCGAGCTCATGCGCGCTGGCAATTACGACACGCTCGCCGTAAGCGAGAACAGCTTGCTTGCCGGCATGGCCGCCACCATCAACGAGACTCTCGACGGCGCGACCCCCACCATCGCCTGGACCCCGAGCCTGAGTGCTCTTTAACCGTCTTCCTCTGAGTTGCGGTGAAATAGTTCCTAAATAAGCTGGTAAACGGTATAAACAGGATCTATTCCACCGCAACTTAGAGCCCCGCCGGCGTGTAAAAGAAACGAGCCCGCATCCCTGGGGGACACGGGCTCGTAAACAATACATGGTAGGGGCGGTGGGACGTCTGCGTATTTGCTGCGCAAATACGCACCGGCTTCGGCCGCCTGTCGGCGCCCTCGCCGGCTCGCTACGGACGCTGTGCGTCCGCTTAACGCTCGCCCCCTCGCGGGTTCGAGCCCCACCGACATCTTAAAGAAACGAGCCCGCATCCCTGGGGAACACGGGCTCGTAAGCACTACATGGTAGGGGCGGTGGGACTCGAACCCACAATCCTTGCGGCGAGAGATTTTAAGTCTCCTGCGTATGCCAATTCCGCCACGCCCCCGTGAGACTAGAAGTCTAGCACAAGCCGTCCGTTACGCGTTGACGGCCATCGAGTGTTGGCCCGACTTCTCCAGGAACTCCTGGAACTTGGCCTCGTCGCCCTTGTTCTTGTACTGCAGGGCTAGCAGGTACTCCAGTCGGCAGCGCTTGACCGGGTCGTCGCCGACATCCTCGAGCATGCGCTCCAGTTCGGGAATGTCGTTGTGGCGCTTGAGGATCATCGTGTCGTACATCAGCTGGCATTCGTGTGCGACCGCCTCGGCCTGACCGCCCTCAAAACCCTTGATCTCGTGCAGCAGCTCTTTGGACTTTTTGCGGTCCTCCTGGCCAACGTAGTAGTTAAAGGCCTTAATGACCAGGTCGACGCGCTGCATCTTGGGCAGGTTGAGCCCCAGCAGCAGGTCGAACATTTCGTCAGCGTGCTCGTGGTCCTCGCGCAGCAGATAGGAGTTCAGGCGCAGGTAGTCGCGGTTGTAGCGCGGGTATAGCATGCTGGTGAGTTTGCCGTCGAGCAAACGATCGAACTCGTCCCACTGCTTGGCAGCCATAAGCTGCTGCAGGCGTTTAAACGTGGTGCGTTTTTTGACGCTAAAGAACACCGACACGGCGATGCAGATGATAACGACGGCGGTCCAGAGTGTGCGGGAATCGGGCATATTGAGCTCCTCAGTCGCTCATAAAACAGGCGGTATGACAACACGTACTAGATGTATTATACGCAGCGCGCAAGCAAACTGGCATAAAAGCTCATCGAGGCCGAGTGCCATCGCTCGCTGCGGTACACTTACCTAAAGTAAACCATGAAGGGAGACATTACCTATGAAGAAGATTGTTTTGGCTTGCGGTGCTGGCGCTGCTACTTCCACGCTCGTTGCCCAGAAGGTCGCCACCATGCTCGACGCCAACGGTTACGCCGACAAGTACGAGATCGTGCAGTGCGCCATCTCCGAGGCCAAGGACGTTTGCGACGAGGGCGCCGATCTGCTGATCGCCACCACCGTTGCCCCCGAGGGCCTTACCTGCCCGTACGTGAGCGGCGTGCCCTTCATGACCGGCATGAACCGCGTCGCTGCCGAGAAGGCCGTTCTTGACGTCATGGCTCAGTAGGCGCTGACTGCATGAGTGAGCAGAACGCCAACCCGGTAGAGCTCTTTGGTATGCGCGTTGCCCATGTGGGCATTAACGCCACCGACCCGGCAGACGCCCTGGAGATCGCGGAGCTGTTCTCGACGATGATGGGTCTGCCCGTTATCGAGACCCCGGTTTCGTACTTTAACGATTCGCTGGTCGAGGTCATGAAGCAGAATGGTCGTGGCACCAAGGGCCACATCGGCTTTGCCGTCAACGACATTGATGCGGCCGAGAAGTGGTTTGCCGAGCGCGGGCTCGAGGTCAACGAAGAGTCGCGCGTGCTGCTGCCCGATGGCGGCACCAAGCTCGTGTACTTTAAGCGCGAGTTCGCCGGTTTCGCCGTGCATCTGTGCCGCGAGTAGCGCACAAGCTGCCATAGCTAGCAAAAAGGGATAGGGCCGTGTGGCCCTATCCCTTTATTTATGCCGAGGGGCTTCCTAGCGCGGCAGGCGAATCGTAAAGCGGCTGCCGACGCCCTCGACTGAGGTCACGCCAATGACGCCGCCATGGCTATCGACGATCCACTTGGCAATGGCAAGCCCCAGACCCGAGCCCTGCGCGCCGGCATCGCGTGCGTTGTCGGCGCGGTAGAACCGTTCAAACGCGTGAGCTGCGGATTCCTGGTTCATGCCGATGCCCTCGTCCTCAACGCTTATGTCGATCGTGCCCGCGCCCGCATCCGGCGCTACGCCAAATGTGACGGTCGTTCCCGCATCCGAGTACTTGGCGGCGTTTTGCACGATCACGCGCAGAGCCTGCTTCACGAGCGCCACGTCAACGGGCGCGTCGCAGCGCGGGTCGCTGACAAGTGCAGCGTCAAAGGCCAGCCGATACGTGTGCTCGGTATCGATCATCTGCGATTCCTCGCATACCTCGTCGACCAGTGCGGCCAGGTTGGTATCCGCACGCCGCAGGACCGTGCGCCCGGCATCGCCGCGCGCCAAAAACAGCAGCTGCTCCACGAGCTCTTGCATGTGCTCGCTTTCGGCCTTGAGGGACGCGATAGATTCTGCCAGCACGTCCGGGTCGTCTTTGCCCCAGCGATCGAGCATGTTTACGTAGCCCTGAATCACCGCGATGGGCGTGCGCAGCTCGTGGCTCGCATCGTTGACAAAGCGCATTTGCTGCAGTTTGGCCTCTTGCATCTGGCGCAGTAGGCGGTTGAGTGCAACCTCGATGCTTGCCAGGTCGGCGTCGCCGGTAGTGACGCTCGGCGAGTCGACGCTTGCGCGCTCGATGGCCTGCTCCAGTGTTTCCATCTTGCCGCCGGAGAGCTGCATACGGCCGAGCTCGTCCACGCGCAAGGCCAGGTCGTTGAGCGGTGCCATGGTGCGGCGCACGCGACGGGCGCCGCCGAGCATGTCGAGCACGCTGATGACCTGCCAACCCACAACGACAAGGTAGAGAGGCCATAGCGCGACGAGGTCCTGCGCGAGGGGGAAAGTCTTGGTGGTACGCGCAAGCTCGACGGTATAGGTGAGCGTTGCCAGGTCCCAGCCGCGCGCAGGCGCCAGCGACATGCCGTGAACGGCGACGCCGGGGATCCATCCTGCGGTAAACGCGCCGTCGGGCAGCATCTGGTTGTATCCATAGACGAGGATTGCCGCCGCAATCACCATCAGCAGCAGATCGAGCCAGACGTAGCTCATCAGGCGGCGCCACATATAGCCCCAGTTGATGGCGCGGGCGATGGAGGTGACGCGCTTGGCCTCGGCGTTACGCACGGCAGACATAGCCCACCCCGCGCACGGTCTGGATGATGCGGGCGCCGCCGGCGTCCTCGATCTTGGCGCGCAGGTGCGCGATGTGCACGTCGACGTTGTTGGTGTCGCCCACGTATTCGTAGCCCAGCGCCTCGTGCGCGATGCGCTCGCGCGTGAGCACGGTCTCGGCATGCGCCATAAGCAGGGCGAGGACGTCGAACTCGCGGGCCGTGAGCGCGATGGGCGAGCCGCCGACCGTGACTTCGCGGCGGTCGGGATCGAGCGCGACCGAACTCACGGTGAGCGCGGCGGGGGAGGGCGAGGCGGATGCCTGGGTCGAGTCGCCAGCCGGGGGTATCGCAGCGGCACCCGTAGCGCCCTCCCCGGCCCCAACGCCGCCAGCGCCCGAAGCCGCCCGCACGGCCTCCGAGCGCTTCAGCGCCACGCGGATCCGTGCGAACAGCTCCTCGATCGCAAATGGCTTGGTCAGGTAATCGTCGGCGCCGGCATCAAGCCCGGCAACCTTGTCCATCACGGCATCGCGCGCGGTGACCATGATCACCGGCACATCCTTGTGCTTGCGTACGCGCCGCAGAACCTCCATGCCGTTGAGCTGCGGCAGCAGCACGTCGAGCAGAATCAGATCGTAGTCGCGCTCCAGCGCCAGGTCAACGGCGGTGCGGCCATCGGCGGCGTGCTCCACCTGGTAGCCCTCGTGCTCCAGTTCGAGTGTCACAAAGCGGGCGATTTTCTCCTCGTCCTCTACGATCAGGATCCGTGCCATATGTGCCCCCGTCTGCGATTACTTGTCGTCGTTGAGATTTTGCTTGATGTCGTCCGCGGCGTCGGCGGCGTGATCCATAAGGTTATTGATGCTGCCGGGCACGTCGCCGTCGCTGTCGATGCGGTAGCGCATGCCAAAGAACAGGCCAAGCAGCATCAGCCATATCGTGGCGCCCCAGGCAAACAGCGCGACGATGGGAATCAGGATGGGAATGTTGAGGATGATCGCATCGCGGCGCGTGGCGATAAACTTGGTGTCTAGGCTCAGTCGGAAGAGCTTTTTGAGGTACTCCCACACACTGTCCATCTTCTTGGAGAAGTCGGTCTTTTCGCTCGACTTTTCGTAGGCGGCCTGTGCGGCGGCCATCTCGGCCGAGGGCTCATCGGCCGGCGCGGACTCGGTGGCGGCGTGCGCCGACGTGGTCTGGGTCTTGCCCTGCGACTCGAGCCAAATGATGGCATCCAGAACGTTGCCGTCGGCGGCGTCGAGCGCGGCCTTGGCATCGGTGTAGCTCACGTTGCACTTGGTGCGGATGGTTTCAACTTTTTCGAGGTCGTCCATGACCTGTCCTTTCGTTCGATGGGCGCGACGCCGGGCGATTTGCCCGGGCGTGAGCGTTGCGTTCGGCGGCCTGCGTTGCGCGGCGCCGCCCCGCCCTTGGTCGAACTCTATAGTGCAGGTTATAGATTAAGCGATTCTTGAGCCAAGATTAATGTTGGATGAGTTTTTGGGTGGCAGTGGGAAAAGTATTAGACCTCGATAACGGGGGATGGTGAGCCGATGACAAGCCGGCGGCAGAAATGGGATAAGCAAGGCGAACGGATCATATGGATTAAAATCGCGTTGCAAAAGTATGAGTTTCACACACGGCAGCCATGGAAGGACCTTAATATTACTTAGGCATGTGGCATTTGACGCCAGTCCTAATTGAAAGGCCAAGGGTAAATGGCTCCATGGGCAAGTGATTCTGTTTGCTAATGACCGAAAGCACCAATCCGTCATGTTGATTAAGGTTTCTGTTTGCTTGCATGGTTCGCTAGCTGCTAAAAGGCTGACCGATTGACTGTTTATGGCATCGTTAGTCGTCGGTGTTTTATAACATTAATTTAAAATAGCTGCAGTGGCTGAATGAATATAGAGAAAGGACTATCAATGGAGTGCAACTGGATTTACTTCCCATTAAACGGTCGTCCGCCGCAGCCGTTAATGGACGTTGTAAAAGCTGTAAATAAAAATATTGAGCAGATTCGTTCTGATAAAAACAGTGAGCACAGCGATAGCGTGCTCCGAATTTTGGCGTTCGATTTGGAGCAATTTGGTTTCAATGTTGAGGTGGGGAAAAAGAAAAACGAGAAACTATCGATGCCAGTGTTGTATGGGGAGAAAGGCTTAATTGATAAAGCTTTTGAGGTCGATGCCGTCCATAGGGACACTAACACGATAGTGGAGATTGAGGCCGGGCGCGCTGTCGCGAACAACCAGTTTCTGAAGGATTTTTTTGAAGCGTGCATGATACAGGATGCAGCATATCTTTGTGTAGTCGTTCGTAATGTGTACAAGAGTGGTGACAACTCAAGCAGAGACTACGAAAAGGTCGTAACTTTTTTCAAAACATTGTATGCAAGCGGGCGCATGCCTGTTCCGTTAAAAGGCATTATGGTTATTGGGTACTAACTGCAGTGGTTCTTTCAGTTTTGGAATAGTTCCGCGTGTAACTATTTGTGTGTCGGGCACATGGTGACTTGGGCAGCGGCTCGGACTCAGCGGATGCGAACAGCATGTATGCGGCAAGGTTTTC
>USDH01000066.1 GCA_900553415.1 uncultured Collinsella sp.
ATCGGCAGAGCCCGCGCGTCATATGACCGTCTGCATTTTGCAGCGCATTCGGGAGGAACGCGTATGAACCTGCTCTTTGCGATCAACGGGGGCTATATCCCCACATTTCTCAATTGTATGCGCAGCGTGCTGCTGCACGGCGGCGCGAGCCATTACGAGGTCTTTATCCTGCACTCCGATCTCACGCCCGCCGATGAGGAGCGCGTGCGCGCGGCGCTGCCCGAGGTCGGGCTGCACTTTGTGTTCGTCGACCCCGCGATGTTCGACGGCTTTCCGGAGTCGAAGCGCTACCCGCGCCAGATCTATTACCGCATCGCAGCGCCCCTGCTGCTGCCGGACACGCTCGAGCGCATCCTCTACCTCGACGCGGACACGGTCATCATCAATCCCCTCACGACGCTGTATGCCGCGCCGTTCGGAGATGCGTATTTCATGGCCTGCACGCACACGCGCAAGCTGCTCGAAAAGCTCAACGCCGCGCGTCTGGGCATGGACGAGGCCGCGCCCTACATCAACACCGGTGTGCTGCTGTATAACCTCCCGGCCCTGCGGGCCGATTTGGATATGGAGCGCGTGCGCGCCTTTGCCGATGAAAAGCAGGACGTGTTCCTGCTGCCGGATCAGGACATTCTCACCGCGCTCTACGGCGACCGGGTGCACCTGCTCGACAGCATGGTCTACAATCTCAGCGACCGCATCCTTGCGCTGCACAACGCGCAGCTGCTTGCTGAGCCGGTCGATCTCGACTGGGTGCGCGCGCACACGGTCATCATCCACTACTGCGGCCGGCTCAAGCCGTGGAAGCCGCACTATGTCGGTGTGCTCGACGTGTTTTACCACGAGCTGATGGATGAGATTCAGGAATAAAAAAAGCATGCGTCCCGAACGATCGGGACGCATGCTTTTTATCCGCGCAGGCCGCCAAAAAACGTGCGCAGCATGCCCGCACAGTCTTCCGCCAGCACGCCGCCGTAAATGGCGGGGTGGTGACCGTAGCGCTCCTCAAAGAGGTTGAGCACACTGCCGCACGAGCCGAAATTCGGCTCTTTCGCGCCGTAGACGACGACCGGAATGCGGGCGTTGATGATCGCCCCGGCGCACATGGGGCACGGCTCGAGCGTGACATAGAGCGTGCAGCCGTCGAGCCGCCACGTGCCGAGCGCGCGGCACGCCTCGGCAATGGCCTCCATCTCTGCGTGGGCATCGGCGCGGTGCGTGCGCTCGCGGCGGTTTCGGCCGCGGCCGATGATGCGGCCCCCGGCGTCGACGATCACGCAGCCGACCGGCACCTCCCCGTCGGCCGCCGCGGCGTGCGCGAGCGTGAGCGCCGCGCGCATATATTCCTCGCGCTCCACAGGCGCTCTCCCCTTTCAAAAAACCGGCGCTGTTAAAATAACAGCGCCGGAAACACGTTTTGGACGAAAACCGATCAGGCCAGAGCCGCCGTGATGATGGACATCTGGTAGACTTCCTCGGCGTCGCAGCCGCGGGACAGGTCGTTGATGGGCGCGTTCAGGCCCTGCAGGATCGGGCCGTAGGCCGCAAAGCCGCCCAGACGCTGTGCGATCTTATAGCCGATGTTGCCGGCCTCGATGCACGGGAAGATGAAGGTGTTGGCATGGCCCGCGACCGGAGAGCCGGGGAACTTCAGCTGGCCGACGACCGGGGAGACGGCAGCGTCAAACTGCATCTCGCCGTCGAGCTTCAGCTCGGGCGCGAGCTCCTTGGCGATGACGGTGGCGTCATGGCTGAGCGCGACCGTGCCGCCCTTGCCGGAGCCCTTGGTGGAGAAGCTCAGCATGGCGACCTTCGGATCCATGCCGAAGATCTCGGCAGTCTTGGCGGTCTCGATGGCGACCTCGGCCAGCTTCTGCGCGGCGGAGAAGGTGACCTCACCGGTGGCCTTGTCGACGTTGTCCTGATAGTCGATGTTGATGGCGCAGTCGCCCATGGCGAGCATTTCATCGCCGCGGACCATGATGAAGCAGGAGCTCACGAGGTGGGCACCCTTCTTGGTCTTGATGAGCTGCAGCGCCGGGCGGACGGTGTCCGCGGTGGAGTAGGTCGCGCCGCCGAGCAGGGCATCGGCCACGCCCATCTTCACGAGCATGGTGCCGAAGTAGTTGCCCTTCTGGAGGTTGGCGCGGACTTCTTCCATGGTCATTTTGCCCTTGCGCAGGTCGAACATGCACTGGGCCATCTCGTCCATCTTGTCATAGTTGGCGGGATCGATGATCTCGAGGCCCTCGATGTCAAAGTTGCCGGCCTTGGCCGCAGCCTTCACGTCCTCGACGTTGCCGACGAGGATCGGCGTCAGGAAGCCGCCCTGTTTCAGGCGGGCAGCGGACTCGAGGATGCGGGCATCGGTGCCCTCGGTGTAGACGATCTTGCGCGGATTGGCTTTGAGAACTTCAACCAGATTTTCAAACATGGTGTTTTCCTCCAATATGTTCATCTATTTTCTGTTTTTCTGTGAACATGGTTTCACAATTAAATAGTGTAACACCACCTCCGACGTTTTTCAACCCCCGCACACAATTTTAAAAAGAGGTTGTTGCCGTTTGTGCGCAGGCGTGGTAAAATACAGACCGTTATCAGAACGTTACAGGAGGTGCGGCATGGAACGCAATTTTGCTGCCGTCATGTCGGAGCTGCGCCACGCGCGCGGGCTGTCCCAGCGCAAGGTCGCGGCCGACCTGAAGATCAGTCAGGCGCTGCTGTCCCACTACGAAAACGGTGCGCGTGAGCCCGGGCTCGCGTTCGTGTGCAGGGCGTGCGATTACTACGGCGTGAGCGCCGACTTTCTGCTCGGCCGTGCGCCGAGCCCGACCTGCACGCCCGAACAGCTCGAGGCACTGCGCGCGCTCGTGCAGGACGTGCGCACAGCCGCTGACCGCGCCGAGGCCGCACTGGAGGAGATTTCCCTATGATCCCACAAGAAAACATCCGCAATTTTTCGATCATCGCCCACATTGACCACGGCAAGTCCACCCTGTCCGACCGGCTCATCGAGCTGTGCGGCGCAGTGGATCAGCGCGAAATGGAGGACCAGCTGCTCGACAACATGGATCTCGAGCGCGAGCGCGGCATCACGATCAAGGCGCGCGCCGTCGGGCTGACCTATCACCGTGACGGCAAGGTCTACACGCTCAACCTCATCGACACGCCGGGCCACGTGGACTTCAACTACGAGGTCAGCCGCTCGCTCGCCGCGTGTGAAGGCGCCGTGCTGATCGTGGATGCCTCGCAGGGCGTGGAGGCGCAGACGCTCGCCAACACCTACCTCGCGCTCGACCACGATCTGGAGATCCTGCCGGTCATCAACAAGATCGACCTGCCCTCGGCCCATCCCGATGAGGTTAAGACCGAGATCGAAGACGATCTCGCCATTCCCGCAGACGATGCCGTGTGTGTCTCGGGCAAGACCGGCGAGGGCATCCACGATCTGCTGGAATCCATTGTCTTTTTGATCTCTCCGCCCAAGGGCGATGCGAACGCGCCGCTCAAGGCGCTCATCCTGGATTCGTACTTCGACGAGTATCGTGGCGTCGTCGCCACGGTGCGCGTCTTTGACGGCTCCATCAAAAAGGGCGATACCCTGCGCATGATGCAGGCCGAGGGCGACTTTTTGGTCGATGGCGTGGGCGTCAAGCGTCCCGCCGAGACCCCGGTCGACGCGCTTACGGTCGGCGAGGTCGGATACGTTGTCACGGGCCTGAAGGACCCCGAGGCCGTTCGCGTGGGCGATACCCTCACGTGGGCGTCGAATCCCTGCCCCGAGCCGCTTCCCGGCTACCGCGAGGCTAAGCCCATGGTCTATACGGGCCTGTTCCCGATCGATAACAAGGACTACGAGAACCTGCGTGACGCGCTCGATAAGCTGCACGTCAACGACCCGTCGTTGGTGTGGGAGCCCGAGACCTCGGTGGCGCTCGGCTTTGGCTTCCGCGTGGGCTTCTTGGGCCTGCTACACATGGAAGTCGTCAAGGAACGCCTGGAGCGCGAATTCAACCTGGACCTCATTGCCACGAGCCCCTCGGTCGACTATCAAGTCTACAAGACCGACGGCGAAATGATCGATGTCCGCAGCCCGCAGGACCTTCCCGAGGCCACGCGTATCGAGCGCATTGAGGAGCCTTACCTCAAGGCTAAGATCATCTGCCCGCCTGAGTACACGGGTGCCGTTATGCAACTCGCCATCGAGCACCGCGGCGTCACGACCGACATGATCCACCTGACGAGCAAATCGGTCGAGATGCGCTTTGATATGCCGCTCGCCGAGCTCATCTTGGACTTCTTTGACCAGCTCAAGAGCCGCACCAAGGGTTACGCCTCGCTCGACTACGAGTTCAACGAATATCGCCCCTCCGAGCTCGTCAAGCTCGATATTTTGCTTTCGGGCGACGAGGTGGACGCGCTGTCGTTTATCGTCCATAAGGACAAGGCCTATGGCCTGGCCCGCGGCCTGTGCGACAAGCTTAAGGAGATCATCCCGCGTCAGTTGTTCGAGGTGCCCATCCAGGGTGCTATCGGCAACAAGATCATCGCCCGCTCCACCGTCAAAGCGCGTCGCAAGGACGTTCTTGCCAAGTGCTACGGCGGCGATATCTCGCGTAAGCGCAAGCTGCTCGAGAAGCAGAAAGAGGGTAAGAAGCGCATGAAGGCCATCGGATCGGTCGAAGTGCCGCAGGAGGCCTTTATGGCGATCCTCAAGGTGGACGAGTAGGTCTATGGCGCTTTCTGAATACAGCAAGCGGCTGCTGGGTGTCTATGCCGAGCAGCCGTTCCTTATGGCTCCCATGGCGGGCGTGACCGACCCTGCCTACCGCATCATGTGCCGCCGCCGCGGTGCCAACCTTGCCTACAGCGAGATGGTGAGCGTGGCGGGCCTTGCCTATGCCAGTAACAAGACCTGGCGCCTGGTGCTACCGGCCGACGAGGAGCAGCAGATTTGCGTCCAGCTCTTTGGCTCCAAGCCCGATCAGTTTGCGAGCGCCGTCGCCGCCGTCGAGGAGCGCGTGGGTGACCGTCTGTCGCTCATCGATATCAACATGGCCTGTCCTGCCCGTAAGGTTGTCACCAAGGGCGAGGGCTCTGCCCTTATGCGCACGCCCGATTTGGCCGAGAAGATCGTCGAGGCGGCGGTGGGCGCGGCGCATGTACCCGTGACCGTAAAGATCCGCAAGGGCTTTTATGCCGAGGACCGTAATGCCGCGACATTTGCCCAGATGCTTGAGAGTGCAGGGGCTGCCGCAGTCGCCGTGCATGGTCGTTGCGCCACGCAGCTCTACACGGGCCAGGCCGATTGGTCGGTCGTCGATGAGGTTGCCGACGCCGTTGAGATTCCCGTGATTGGTTCGGGCGATGTGTTCTCGGCCGAGGATGCCGCGGAGCATCTGCGCAGCTCGGGTGCCAGCGCGGTGTTTATTGCGCGCGGTATCTATGGGAACCCGTGGGTGTTTGGCGATGCTCGCGCCCTTGCGCTCGATGGCATACCGGTGCCGGCTCGCAGCTCCGTTGAGCGCCTGGACGCCCTGCGTGAGCACCTAACGCTGACGCATGAGCTCCTGCCGCTCATGTCGCGTGCCCGTACGTACGCAAGCTGGTACTTAAAAGGCATGCCCCATGCTGCAGCCTGGCGCGCGCAGGTGGTGCGCTGCTCCACGTATGAGGAGTTTATGGCGCTGGTCGATGAGATCGAGCATGATGTGGTGGCCTGCGAGGCTGCCCTTGCCGCCGGCGAATCGGTGCCCCCTCATCCGCTGGAGGCTTAAGGGTGGCCGTTACAGCGCTGTACGTGCACGTGCCGTTCTGTGCCCAAAAGTGCCGCTACTGCGACTTCGACTCGCGCAGCTTTGCTTCGTGTGATTTGGATGCCGCGCTCGATTCCTATTTTGAGCAGTTGTACGCGCGCCTCGATGCTTTTGGTAAGGCTGGGGCCCTCGACCAGATCCGCACCGTCTATGTTGGCGGCGGTACGCCGTCGCTGGCGGGGGAGCGCCTGGTGGAGCTGGCGCGGCGTATTCGTGCGTGGTGCGCCCCCGTTGAGTTTACCTGCGAGGCCAATCCCGAGTCGCTGACCGCCGAGCTCGCTACTGCACTTGTCAAGGTTGGTGTCACACGCGTCTCTCTGGGCGTGCAAACGCTCGATAACACCGAACTTACTGCCATCGGCCGTATTCACGATGCCGATCGGGCGCTCGCCGCCATCGCGACGGTGAAGGACGCTGGCCTCGATGTGTCGTGCGACCTCATGTGCGGACTTCCCGTGCAGACCGCAGCGAGTTGGAAGCGCACGCTCGATGGCGTGCTGGCGGCGGCTCCGCATCATGTGTCGGTCTACCCGCTCACGCTCGAGGAGGGGACGCCCCTTTATCGCATGGCGTGCCGCGACGAGTCGCTCGAGCCTGATGAGGATTTTCAGGCCGCCTGCATGGACGTGGCACGCGAGCTCCTGGGTGCCGCCGGCTATCACCCGTATGAGGTGGCGAGCTATGCACTCGACGGCCATGAGTGCGCCCATAACATTGCCTACTGGACCGGACGGGGCTACCTGGGCCTGGGTCGTTCTGCCGCGGGCATGCTCGACGCCGAGGATTTCGACCGTCTTGCAGGTTTGTTCCCCGGCGCGTCTTCTCGAGGCGATGCGTACCGCGTGCGTCTGGTGCAACGTGACGACGACGCGACGACGTTCGAGGCCGAATATCTGTCGCAGCGCGAGGCTGCGGCCGAAGACCTGATGCTCGCTTGTCGCATGACGCGCGGTGTTGCGTCCGACCTGTTGGTTCGCGTGGCTCGTGTCATCCCGGCCGATGAGCTGACAGCTGCTTGCGATCGCGCGCTCGAATTGGGTCTTGCCACTTGGGTGCCCGAGACGCTCGGAGTCCATGAGGGACCCTTCACTTCGGCAGATGTCGTCGCGGGCCATGTTCGAGCTCGTCTGGCGCCGACACACCTGGGCTGGCTCGATGGAAATGTTCTGTTCGAGCTGTTTTGGGATCTAGCTTAGGCCGCTCGGGTAGAATTACCGGAATATATACGCTGCTGTGAGCAGGAGGTTGCCGCGCATGGCGACGATGAACGAAAAAGATTATTACGAGATTCTGGGTGTCTCCAAGGACGCTACCTCGCGTGATATACAGAAGGCCTTCCAGCAAAAGGCTCGCAAGCTCCATCCGGACGTCAACAAAGAGCCGGATGCCGAGGAAAAGTTTAAAGAGGTTTCCGAGGCCTACGCCGTGCTTTCGGATGAGCAAAAACGTGCGCGCTATGACGCCATGCGTTCTGGCAATCCCTTTGCCGGCGCTCCTACAGCTTCGCCCTATGGTGGCGGCTACGCCGGCAACACGGGCTATGGCAATCCCTTTGAGGGCGGCTTTCCCTTTGGTGGCGCCTGGGGCCAGCAGCGTCGCGGCCAGGCTGCCTACAATCCCGAGAACGGCGCCAACGTGGTCGTCGATATCAAACTGGACGCCAAGGAGGCCAAGGGCGGTGCCCGCAAGACCGTCCGCTATACGCGCTTCGATACCTGTGGTCACTGCGGCGGCTCGGGTTCTGTCTCCTCCGAGCATGCCCATACCTGCCCAAGCTGTGGCGCACAGATTGTAACAGATGCAACCACGGCGGCAACCTTCTGCTATTATTGCCACAATCCGGTAGTGCTTTCCGGAAGATTATCTGGAAACTATATGCCGAATAAGGTCATTCCGTTTGCAATTGACCGTAAAGAAGCAGAAAAACGTTTTATGGAATATGTAGGCAGGAAAAAGTTTGTTCCAAAGGCATTTTTCAATAAGAAACAAATTGATAAATTATCTGGTGTATACTTCCCATTCTGGATTTATGATACCAGGATGAATGGTAATCTTTCGGCAGAGGCAACC
>USDH01000067.1 GCA_900553415.1 uncultured Collinsella sp.
GGGTGATTGCGGGGTCGACGGCGCTGTTGGCGGGAACCACGCTACATCACCTCCCTACCGGTAAGGGCCGCGATAAGCGGCTGCTCACCCAGCTGAACCAAGGCTCGCTCGACATCGGAATCGAGGAAGAGTGGTGACAGGCGCTCAGACTCCGGGCCCATACCCTCGCCGATAAGGCCGGCATGGCGGAGCGTCTGGCGAATCGAGCCCTTAATGCGCTTGACCGTGGCCTCGGTCCAGCGGGCCGCGTCCGGATACTCCGTGGTAAAGCGCGTCATAAAGGCGTTGAGGTCAGCCGCCGTGAAGGCATAGTCGAAGTTTTGCAGGCGCTCCCCCACCTCGACGAGCACGAACTCGCGCACGATATCGTAGCGGCAGATCATGCTGTAAAAGATGGCCTGGTCCGCCTGCGTGGGAGTACCAGATGCCATAAGGCCGGTTAGGGATAACGCAGCCTCGGCGGCAGTATTGGGGTCGATGCCGCGCGCGGCGCATGCGGCGTCCGTGGGCACCATGGCGTCGAGGCGGCGAAGGCACACGGTTGCGCGGTTGGCGACCATGCGCTCCGTGGGATATTGAAAGAGGTTTTCGCTCTTTACGCGTACAATGACCTGCTCGTCGCTTGCGCCCTGCGTGCGCAGAACAGCGACGATGCGCATCTCATGCGGGAGGAATTGCTCGCGGGTGAGCACCCCCCCCCCGAACGCTTTTTGCGGTTACATCCACAGTGCACGCTCCAAGGGTGTCAGAGGCTGTCACGAATGCGCCGCGGCCCGGCAGGCAGGCGCGGCGCACATGACAATAATCATACCTGTTGGTAAAAAAGTTACCACGCCCAGAGTGTCAAATGTTGAGCAACAAAATTAAATCCGGTTAACGGTTATTTTCGCAGCTCAGAAGCTTTGACGAGGTTGCCCCAAATCACACTTGCCAGACAACCGCGCTTACGAATGCAGGCACGCACACGTCCAACGCCATCCTCCGCTATATTCAACATAGAGTTATATATATGCTTCTATGTATGGAGTTTCGCATGCCTGTCGTAAAGCCTATTTCTGATCAGACGCGCGCACTAACCACCATTCAGGAACACGAAGATCACATTCAACGTGCCATCACGCGTGGCTACGACGACCTCGCTAACGGCCGCATTCGATCCTGGAAACAAGCAAAGGCCGAGGCGGATCGGATACGAGCTTCCAGATAAACCCTCCCCCATGTAACCATCCTGTAAATCATAGCGGCGCAGTCGAGTTTTACCGTGATGCGGTCGCGCCTGGCGCTCCACTGTGCTAAAGTATCCCGAACGTTCAAACGACTACGAGGGGAACCTAGAAGATGGCACGTGTGCACAACTTCTCAGCTGGCCCGGCCGCACTGCCCACCAGCGTGCTCGCCGAGATCGCCGACGAGATGATGGACTACCGCGGTTGCGGCATGTCCGTGCTCGAGATGAGCCATCGATCTAGCATGTACCAGCAGATTATCGACGACGCCGAGGCAACCCTGCGCCGCCTGCTGAGCATCCCCGACAACTACCGCGCCCTGTTTTTGCAGGGCGGCGCCACGCTACAGTTTGCGGGCATCCCCATGAATCTCATGCGCCGCGGCCGCGCCGGCTACGTCGTGACCGGCAACTTTGCCAACAAGGCGCACCAAGAGGCCACCAAGTATGGTGAGGCCGTGCTGCTCGCGAGCTCCGAGGACACCAACTTCGACCGCATTCCCAACATGGTCGACATCAACGCGCGCATTGCCGCCGAGGCCGCGGGCGACGGGCTCGACTACGTCTACATCTGCCAGAACAACACCATCTTTGGCACCATGTTCCACGAGCTGCCCGATTGCGGCGACGTGCCGCTGGTCGCCGATGTCTCGAGCTGCTTTCTGTCGCAGCCGCTCGACGTCGAGCGCTACGGACTCATCTACGCCGGCGCGCAGAAAAATGCCGGCGCCGCGGGCGTGACCGTGGTCATCGTGCGCGACGACCTGATCGCCGACGGTCCGGCCTTTGCGCAGACGCCGCAGTACCTGGACCTTAAGACCCAGGCCGCCAAGGGTTCCATGCTCAACACGCCCAACACCTTTGGCATCTACGTATGCGGCAAGGTGTTCCGCTGGGTTGAGCAAACCGGCGGACTTGCCGCTATGGCCGAGCGCAACTGGGCCAAGGCCAATCTGCTCTACGACCTGCTCGAGCACAGCGAGCTGTTCCATGGCACCACGCAGGCCGACAGCCGTTCCATCGCCAACGTCACCTTCCGCACCGGCGACGCCGAGCTCGATGCGGCCTTTGTCGCAGGCGCGGCCGAGCACCAGATTCAAAACGTCAAGGGCCATCGCCTGGTGGGCGGAATGCGCGCCAGCGTCTACAACGCCGTAACCATGGAAGACGCGCAGGCACTGGCCTCGTACATGAAGGACTTCGAAGCGCAGCATAGTTTGAGTCCGCGATCTAACTAGCCCGCAACCCGCGGGCCGACCAGCCACTTCAAACCACTTGTTTTAAACAAACCTGCTAAGGAGTTTTCCATGCGCAAGATCAAAACCATCGACGACATCACCAAGGACGGCAAGGTCGAGTTTGGCGAGGGCTACGAGTTTGTAAGCACCGCCGAGGAGGCCGACGCTATCCTGATGCGCTCCACCGACTTGCACGGCTACGAGCTGCCCGAGGGCATCCGCGCCATCGCCCGCTGCGGCGCCGGCGTCAACAACATCCCCGTCGAGGAGTACGCCAAGAAGGGCGTCGTCGTCTTTAACTCCCCCGGCGCCAACAGCAACGCCGTCAAGGAGCTCGTCCTGGGCATGTTGGTGCTCTCGAGCCGCGGCGTGGTGCAATCGATGAACTGGGTGCGTGACAACGCCGACGACCCCGAGATTCAGGTCGATGCCGAAAAGGCCAAGAAGGCCTTTGTGGGCCGCGAGCTCAAGGGCAAGCGCATCGGCGTCATCGGCCTGGGCAACGTGGGCTCCAAGGTCGCCAACGCCTGCGTCGACCTGGGCATGGACGTCTACGGCTACGATCCGTTCATTTCCGTCGAGCACGCATGGGTGCTGAGTCGCGAGGTGCAGCGCGTGGGCACGCTCGAGGACCTCTGCCGCAGCTGCGACTACCTCACCGTGCACGTGCCCAGCAAGGCCGACACCATCGGCATGATCAGCACCGAGCAGATTAACCTGCTGGCACCCGACGCCGTGCTCATCAACTACGCGCGCGAGACCATCATTGACGAGGACGCCGTCGACGCCGCCCTGCGCGCGGGCAAGCTCAGCTGGTTTAGCTGCGACTTTGCCACGCCCAAGACCGTCAAGATGCCCAACACGTTTATCACCACGCATTCGGGCGCCGGCACCGGCGAGGCCGAGGCCAACTGCGCCGACATGGCCATCAGCGAGCTCAAAGATTACCTGGAAAACGGCAACATCGCGCACAGCGTCAACTACCCCGCCTGCAGCATGGGCAAGGCGCGCGCCGCAAGCCGCATTGCCTGCCTGCATGCCAACGTGCCCAACATGATCGGCCAGATCACGGCCATTCTCGCCAAGGACAATGCCAACGTGCAGCGCATGACCAACGAGTCCGCTGGCGAGAACGCCTACACCATGTTCGACACCGATGAGCACCTGGACGGCAGCACGATCGAGGCGCTCAAGCAGATTCCGTCGATGTATCGCGTGCGCGTGATTAAATAGCGCCGGCACCAAGCCTGCCAGACAGGCCACGAAGCCCATTCGGCCCCCCGTTTTCACGAAACGGGGGGGCGATTTCGTTGCTCCGGACGACTTTAAAATGATACTCAGAACAAGTTTTTTCGGATAATGGATAGTGAGGCTCAATTCGCTAAGCACACCCGCTTTGATAAACAGCTTTATCAGGGACTTTAATAGGTAAAAATCGATCTCTATGTATCGAATGTAATTTGACTGTCTATTTTCCGAAACAACTTATTCTAGATAGCATTTTTAGGGTCCCTCCAAGGCAAAATTGAAGCCTTTTTCGCGCCCAAAACTCTAGCTCGCGCGACCGTTTTCCGCCCGCACGACTATATTCCCGCCCAATCGATAAAAATCTCCTCACGAAGCCGCCGTTCGAGCTCCTGCTGCCGCGGCGTCTTGTCTTTCAACGGCACATCGAGATAGGACATGATAAGTTCCATCACCACGCGAAAGGCATCGGGGTCGGCCAGCTGGCCATAGGTCATCAAAACGACGGGATATCCCATCGCTTGCAGCGCCGTCGTTCGATCGGAGTCCGAGATCTTGGATTCTATGGATCCATGAATGGCTTTACCTTGACATTCAACCAGGCACTCTCGGCTGCCGTCCTTATTTGCCAGCAGAATATCGGCATAGCGCCGATCAAGCCCCGAAATCAGGCGGGCACTGCGCGTCATGCGAATCTCGACGTTATTGGTAAGGCGCAGCCCTTCGCCGCCGCGCAACCTCGTAAGGCCAAACAGCATCGAAGCCTGGACCTCAAGCGGCGATGCCGCCACCCCCGTAATACACTTCGCGGCACGCGTGAACGATTTAGCGCCGCGGAGCCCCCGGATCTTATTGGCGAACTCCGTTAGTTCAGAGAGCTCGATCAAGGGCGGTCGTTTCCACAAGTCTGTTGGATTCCCCGAGGTATCCTTTACGTTTTCCCAGCCCGACCGTGCGTCACCCCACCGGTCCCCATATGCCTGCACAAGTGCCGACTTTACCTGAGGCGCAATCTTGCACACGGCAAAGGTGCCGCACATCTCATACATGCACATGATCAGACGCTCGTTTGAGACCGAGGAAGCCAGGGTCAGCAGGGTAAAGAGCGGGGACGCGACATCGAGGCCAAACTCTGTCTGCCGCACGGAATCAAACGGCCTCTCCCCGTTCCAAACATGCCTGACAATGCGATCGCCCTTGCGCCCGCAGACGCCCTGCGCCAACACGTGTAACGGAGTGCCCAGGAAATGCTTGACGAGCGGATGCTCACAAAGATGCTCCCTGCGCGGATCGTCTACAGAATCGGGCAGGTCCGGCATTATTGCCAAGACCTGTGGGGGTATCCGGTGATACCGAAAGGCAGATATGTCGCACAGTATGTCGTCCATAAAAGGTACGTACCCACCGCGTCGTTTGCAAACCCGCCTGGACGGCAAACGCGCTGGCTCGGCCTGCGAACGGTAAATACTGCTGCGCGCACGTCGCGGATCTCTTGGGAGGCTTACAATCGGTTTGGAAAGCAGACTGATTGTGAGGTTGCATATGGTTGATGAGGACTTTGCCTGGCGGCTTGCGCAGGACCTTGTGAAGATTGACAGCTCGGACCCCGGCGCATATGAGGGCGAGATCGAGTGCTTCATTAAGAGGCTCATTGAGCAGCAGCTGGCGCAGCTCGATAGCTCTGCGCTCGATGCCGTGCAGATTGAGGAACTCGAGGTGCTGCCCGGGCGCCGTAACCTTATGGTCACCGTGCCGGTACTGAGCGACGAGCCGCGGCTGGTCTATATCTGCCATATGGATACCGTTACCTTGGGCGATGGCTGGGACGCGGACATCGCACCGCTTGGAGCGATTGTGCGTAACGACAAACTCTATGGCCGCGGCTCCTGCGACATGAAAGGCGGCCTGGCCTGCGC
Organism: uncultured Collinsella sp.; assembly: GCA_900553415.1. Classification (GTDB taxonomy): domain Bacteria; phylum Actinomycetota; class Coriobacteriia; order Coriobacteriales; family Coriobacteriaceae; genus Collinsella. The sequence goes on from USDH01000067.1 coordinate 5,625, forward strand.
CATTGCCGCACTTGTCCACACGTTCGAGCGCGTGGCGGCGGATGGCGCGTTGCCCCGCCGCGGCTTTTCGCTCATCTGCTCGGTCGACGAGGAGGACTTTATGCGCGGCTCAGAGGCCGCGATCGATGCCGGCTGGGTCGGCTCGCGTGAATGGGTGCTGGACACCGAACCCACCGACGGACAGATCCAGGTGGCGCACAAGGGGCGCACGTGGTTCGAGATTGAAATGGCTGGCGTAACGGCGCATGCGAGCCAGCCGTGGAAGGGCGCGGATGCCGTCGCCGCCATGGCCGAGGTCGTGTGTTCGCTCCGTCGCGCGTTTGTGGCGCTGCCCGCGCACGATGAGCTGGGGCCTTCGACCATCACGTTTGGCCAAATCGAGGGCGGATATCGCCCCTATGTCGTGCCCGACCGCGCCAAAGTCTGGGTCGACATGCGTCTGACCCCGCCGACCGATACGGCCGCCGCGACGCGCATGGTAGAGCAGGCCATCGCCGTCGCCGAAGCCGCCGTTCCCGGTTGCCATGGCAGCTACACCGTGACGGGCGACCGCCCCGCCATCGAGCGCGACCCGAACTCTCCCCTTCTAGCAGTGCTCAAGCGTGCCGCCGATGACGTGACGGACGCGGACACGACCGTCGGCTTCTTTACCGGCTACACCGACACCGCCGTCATTGCCGGCAAGACAGGTAACCGCAATTGCATGAGCTACGGTCCCGGGTCGCTCGCGCTCGCGCACAAGCCCAACGAATATGTGCCCCACGCCGATATCGTTCGTTGTCAGCAGGTGCTAATCGCGCTCGCCGATAACGTGCTCTGGGACGCGAGCGGCCAAGTTGGGGCATAATAAGCCGCGAACAAACCGACTCGTGCGTTAGGACCGCCCCATGAAAGCACTTCCGTTTCCCTGCATCCGCCCAGCTCAGGACCGCGTGCTCGAGGCGCTGCCTGCAATGGGCAGCATCCTGAGCGGCAACGATGCTCTGCGCGGAGCCATTGCCGATGGTCTGATGCTCAAGGACCCGGGTGCGGCGTATTACGTGTACGAATGCTCGGGCGAGCCGGGACGTGTGACGGGTGTCGTGGCGATCTGCCCGACGAGTGTACTTGCGGGCGGCAAGGGCGATGCCAGCGCCGACGTGGCCGCCGCCGCGCGCGCGATCGCCGAGCTCAAGGTGCAGCCGCGCCCCGTATCGCTCGCCTACGAGGCATCGCCCGTCATGGATATCATCCTGGGCGCCGCCAAAGAGGGCGCGTCTCTCTACGCCGTCACCGACCCCGCGGGCATTACGCACCGCGCGTGGGAGGTCAAGCGCGAGGACGCCGTCGGGGCCATCCGCGCTATGCTCGACCAAGCACCGGAGCCGGCACTGGCCGACGACCCCGCCTACGCCGCCGCTCTGACCGGGGCGTCGCAGCTGCTGGCCGATGAGGCCCGTGCCGCCGGAACGTACACCGGCAAGGAGCCGTTCAACTTTACCGTTGCCGTGCTCTTCCCCGCCGCGCAGGTCAGCGGCGCCGCGCCGCAGGTTCCGACGGGTCTGCTCACGCACCAGGTCGCGCGGTTCTAGCAAGACCAGACCGCCCAGCACAAAAATCGGCAGCTCAACAAACAGGGGGCGGAGATGCAGCAGGTACATGCATCTCCGCCCCTTTTGCGTCGAGAAGTTATGCCAGCGACCCGTGCCGCCGCGCTCGCGTTATCCGCGCTGCGGACCTGCAGTAGCCACAAGCGGTTCAAGCCCCAGCTCGCGCGCGTAATCCTCCTGCGTAAAAATCTCAATCAGCTCAAACGCACCGGTCTCGTCATCAAACGCAAAGTGCAGCACCGAGCAGTTGCCCGGCACGCGCTCGTGCTCGTCGGCCACCGCTCCCCTCACGTGATCCAAAAACTCCTTGATGGCCGATCCGTGGCTCACCGCAAGGACGCACTCGTGGTCCGGGCGTCGCATGAGTTCGGTCAGCGTCGCCACCATGCGCTCGCGCACCTGCATCTGGCCCTCGCCGCCAAATTGACGATAGAAATCGCGCCACGGGCGCTCGGGCATGAGCATCACGCGCTCGGCCTCAAAGTCGCCAAAGAACCACTCACGCAGGCCGTCCAGGCGCTCGTCAAAGTGCTCGAGCAAATCGCGCAGGAACAGGTAGAAGTCTACGCCCGAGAGCTGCTCACGCACCACGGCCGAAGGCGAGCTGTAGCTCATCGCGCGACC
>USDH01000068.1 GCA_900553415.1 uncultured Collinsella sp.
TAGGGACTGAATACGGGCTCCAGAGGCCAAAAGAGTCCCTATTCCACCGCAACTTGGAAGAGAACAGAAAAAGCCCTGTCGCGAGTTTGCGGCAGAGCTTTTGGAAGGGGACTTGGTTGTGAGGACTCGTTAGGCGAGCTTGGCCTCGAGCTCGGCGATGCGCTTGTAAGCATCGATGGTAAAGCGGGTCTGCTTCTCCAGAATCATGGTGGTCATGAGGGTGTCCTGGGCGTGAGCCATGATGAAGGTCATCTCCATCTCGCCGCCGCCGGCCTCCTGCGAAAGCAGCTTGGTCTGCGTGTCGTGGGCGCCGATAAGTGCATCGCTGGCATCCTTGTGCAGCTGCTCGGCCTTCTCAAAATCACCCTCGCGAGCAGCATCGAGCGCTGCAAGCAGATCGGTCTGGGCGTCGCCCGCGTATGCGACAATCTCGAATCCAACCATCGAGATTTCTTCTTTGGTTGCCATATTGCGTTCCTTTCACATATGAACCAATGGAGAGCATCGCGTCCGGGCATACGCGCTGCGCTGTGTATGGTAGAAACATTAACATTCAAACAAAAAGGAACAATGCAAAACGCAATTTCGAACTCTAAACGGTCGTTTTTCGCCCGTGAACGGTTTTTTAACCAATTCGAACAATATCAAACACTATTAGCGGCAACCCGAACAGGTCCGTACCCTAGCGCAAATCGCGTACCGTATCGCCCGCTACGAGCACGCCGGGGATCAGCATGTGCTCCACACCAGGTGCAACGCCCTCGGCGCCAGCAATCTTGTCGACCGCCCACATGCCGACACGCTTGTTATCAAAGCGCACCGTGGTCAGGCGACGATCGGGCACGATATCGCCCAAACTATCGTCAACACCCACCACGCTTACGTCCTGGGGCACGCGCTTCCCGCGCGACTCGAGCCCGCGAATGCAGCCGTAGGCCATGGCGTCGTTGGAGGCATAGATGGCCGTGCAGGTCGGATCGTCTGCCAGAGCCTGACCGGCAGCATAGCCGCTCTGCGCCGTCCAATCGCCACGAATGAATCGCGGCGGCTCAATACCATGCGCGCGCAGCGTCTCGCGCCAGCCCTCCTCGCGTTGCATGCCCGAAAGCGAGCGCTCGGGGCACGAGATAAAGTGCACAGTCTTGTGCCCCTGCCCCAGCAAGTACTCGACAACCTGGCGCGAGCAATCGAACTGGTCGTTGTCGACCGTCGAGCACAGCGGGTGCTCCAGCATGGTAACGAGCACCGTCTGCATGCCGGGCAGCGGCTCGAAGGTGCCAAAGTCCGCCGGCATGCGATTCATGATCACAACCATGCCGTCCACCGGCAGTGCGCTCATGCGCGACGATGCACTCTCGAGGGTATAGGGGTGTCCGTCTACTTTAGTAAGGGTGATGGCATAGCCGTGTTTGTCGGCAGCGGCGGCAAAGCCCTCCATACGATCGAGGTTACCGGTGCCGGTAATGTTGAACATGGCGACGCCGACAGTCTTAAACTTGCCGCGGCGCAGCGATCGACCGGCAAAATTGGGGCGATACCCCAGCTCGCGCATGGCGGCACGCACGCGCTCCTTGGTCTCAGGGCGCACGCTGGGCGAATCGTGCACGGTGCGCGAGACCGTCTGCTCCGAGACGCCCGCGAGGCGCGCCACATCCTTAACGGAAACCGATTTTTTAACAGCGGCCATAGGTCGATCTTTCTATGTCAACGATGCCATTGACGGCATCTTGCGCAGTCATTTTAAACGTCTTCAAGTATATCCAACGCCTCCCCCTCAATACGCTCACCACCCAAAACCTACCGTTCACCGACAATTCTGCTTCGCCGAACGGCTTTTGTCGCCCAAATGTTAACGTTGCCATTGTGCAAACACAGAGCCACCGGGCGGCTCAATCGTTTACACGCAAGGAATCGACGGTCTACAGGCACAGGGGCCACCGATTCACATCTTTTTTTGTGTCGCAAAATGGCAACGTCAACATTTTGGCAACCAGACGTCAAAAGCTACCATCGTTGCTAACCCACCGACTCTTAGGAGCTTTGCATGGAGCAACTCATCGCCACCATCGAAAAAGGCCAGCCCTTTTTCAACGCGATCGCCCGCAACAAGTACCTCAAGGCGATTCGCGACGGCTTTATCTCCGTCATCCCCATCATCATCTTCTCGTCCATCTTCTGCCTGGTAGCCTCGGTCCCCAACATCTGGGGTTTCTACTGGCCCGATGACATCAACAACGCCCTGTGGAAGTGCTACAACTACTCCATGGGCATCCTGGCCATCGCCTGCGCCGCCACCACGGCCAAGCACTTCGCCGACGCTCAGAACCGTGACCTGCCCAAGAACAACCAGATCAACTTCATCTCGTGCATGTGCGCGGCCATCATCGGCTTCTTGCTCCTTTCGAGCGACACGATCGCCACGGACGCCGCCAGCGGCTTCAACACCACCTACCTTGGTTCCAAGGGCCTGCTGACTGCCTTCATCGCTGCGTTTGTGACCGGCATCATCTACAAGTTCTTCATTAAGCGCAACATCACCGTCAAGATGCCCGAGCAGGTTCCGCCCAACATCTCGCAGACCTTTAAGGACATCATCCCCTTCTCCGTCTGCATCACCGTCTTTTGGGTCTTTGACATCGTCTTCCGCGCTGCCTTTGGCTTCTGCTTTGCCCAGGGCGTCATCCAAGTGTTCCAGCCCCTGTTCACCGCTGCCGACGGCTACATCGGTCTCGCTGTGATCTACGGTGCCATGAGCCTCTTCTGGTTCGTCGGCGTCCACGGCCCCTCGATCGTCGAGCCCGCTATCGCTGCCGCCCTCGTTGCCAACATGACCGACAACCTGGCCGCATTCCAGGCCGGCGAGCACGCCACCGCCGTCCTGACGCAGGGCGCTCAGTACTTCGTCGTCTGCATGGGCGGCACCGGCGCTACGCTCGTCCTGGTCTTTATGTTCTGTTTCTTGGCCAAGTCCCAGGAGATGCGCGCCGTCGGTAAGGCCGCCATCGTCCCCGTGTGCTTTGCCGTCAACGAGCCGCTGCTGTTCGCCGCACCCATCGTGCTCAACCCCGTCTTCTTTGTCCCGTTTGTCTTTGCCCCGATCGCCAACATCTGGATCCTCAAGGTCTTTATCGACTTCTTGGGCATGAACGGCTTTATGTACACCCTGCCTTGGACCGTTCCCGGCCCCATCGGCACCATCATGGGCCTTGGCTTCCAGCCGCTCGCCTTTGTGATGCTCGCCATCATCCTGGTCGTCGACTTTGCCCTGTACTACCCGTTCTTCCGTGCCTATGACGCCCAAAAGTGCGCCGAGGAGGCCGAGATCTCCCAGGAGGAGCTCGCCGCCAAGAACGCCGAGAAGGCCGCCAAGCTCAACGACGCCTTCCAGGGCAAGGCCGATGCCAAGAGCGTTGCCGCCGGCGCCGCAGCCGAGGCCGTGAAGGCCGACGCCCCCGCCGCTTCCGCCGCCACCGAGGCTACGGCCGCCAGCGACCTCAACGGCAAGCGCGTACTCGTGCTCTGCCAGGGCGGCGGCACCTCGGGCCTGCTCGCCAACGCGCTGGCCAAGGCCGCCAAGGATCGCGGCATTAACCTCGAAACCGCTGCCGAGGCATATGGCAACCACGTCGACATGCTCCCCGACTTTGACCTGGTCGTCCTGGCCCCGCAGGCCGCCAGCTACCTGGCCGACCTGCAGAAAGACTGCGAGCGTGTGGGCAACAAGTGCGTCGCCTGCCGTGGTAAGCAGTACATCGAGCTCTCCCAGAACGGCGACAAGTCTCTCGCCTTCGTAAGCGAGCAACTCTCCAAGTAAGTAGCACTTAGGGCCAGCCGACCATCCAAGGCCGGTTGGCCCTTCGATTTAGACGATTGGATATTTCATCATGTCCGTTAACCCTGCTAGCGTCACCAACCCGCCCGCGCAGTTTCCCGAGGACTTTGTCTTTGGCGGCGCCACTGCTGCCTACCAGGTAGAGGGCGAGACCCGCACTCACGGTAAGGGCAAGGTTGCCTGGGACGACTTCCTGGAAGCCCAGGGCCGTTTCTCCCCCGATCCCGCTTCGGACTTCTACAACCAGTACCCCGTCGACTTGGAGCTGTGCGAGGAGTTCGGTATCAACGGCATTCGTCTCTCCATCGCCTGGAGCCGCATCTTCCCCAACGGCACCGGCAAGGTGAACCCCGAGGGCGTGCAGTTCTACCACGACCTCTTTGCCGAGTGCCACAAGCACCACGTTGAGCCGTTTGTCACGCTGCATCACTTCGACACGCCGCTACCCCTCTTTGAGAAGGGCGACTTCCTCAACCGCGAGACCATCGACGCCTTTGTGGACTTTGCCACCTTCTGCTTTAAGGAGTACGCCGACCAGGTGACCTATTGGTTCACCTTTAACGAGATCTGGGCCGACGCCTCCAACACCTACATCGAGGGCACCTTCCCCGGCGGCGTCAAGGCGCACCTGGCCGAAGCTTTCCAGTGCGAGCACAACATGATGCTCGCCCACGCCAAGGCCGTGCTTGCCTTCCACAACGGTGGTTTTAAGGGCAAGATCGGCGTCATTCAGTCGCTGGAGTTTAAGTACCCGCTCAACGAGAACGACCCCGCCGACATCAAGGCCGCCAACAACGAGCATGTGCTGCAGAACCAGTTCCTGCTCGACGCCACCTTCCGCGGCGACTATGCCCCCGACACCCTCGAGTGCGCCAACCGCCTGGCTGCCGTCTCGGGCGGCACCATCGAGATCCTGGACGAGGACCTCGAGATTATGCGCGAGGCAGCGCTCTACAACGACTACCTGGGCGTTAACAACTACCAGTGCCGCTTCCTCAAGGCTTACGATGGCGAGAACGACCTGCACCACAACGGCACGGGCGAGAAGGGTACCGGCCGCTGGCGCGTCAAGGGCATTGGCGAGCATGTGAACAAACCCGGCATCCCCACCACCGACTGGGACTGGATCATCTATCCCGAGGGTCTGTTCGATCTGCTCGTCTACATTAAGCAGCGCTACCCCAACTACAAGCAGATCTTCATTACCGAGAACGGCATGGGCTACAAGGATCCCTACAAGAACGGTTTTGTGGACGACCAGCCGCGCATCGACTACATCGAGCAGCACCTGCGCTGGCTGCTTAAGGCCATGGAGGTGGGCGTCAACGTGGGCGGCTACTTCCTGTGGAGCCTGCAGGACCAGTTCTCCTGGACCAACGGCTACAACAAGCGCTATGGCTTCTTCTACGTAGACTTTGAAACCCAGAAGCGCACGCCCAAGGCAAGCGCCTACTGGTACAAGCACGTGGCGCAGACCCGTCGTCTGGACTAGTGGCTGGCGGGGTTGCCCGCTCACACAACCTGTCCCCATTTCTCAGCCGGGGGCGGCACGTCACACGGCGCGTCGCCCCCGGTCTTTTTGTTTTTGAGCGAGTCAGAATCCGTTTGTCTCGATCTGTAACATCTAGCCGAGTTTTTCGGTCCTAACTGTTACAGATTGAGATGAAAGGGACTGACCAGGCCGAATTGTCTCAATCTGTAACACTAAAACCGGTTTTGGACGTCTACCTGTTACGGATTGAGACAAACGTGCGGCGCGGGCCGCTCAAAAGCAAAAAAGGCAGATACGACCAAGGATGCGGGGCATCTACCGGGAAGGTCGTATCCGCCACACGGAAAGAGGCGCATGGACGCAGCGCCCATGCAATCGGGATTGGTAAGGTGCTCAATCGCGCGCGATAGTCGCGGCGGCCGGTGGAGCAGGCTTGCAAGCAGGGGCAAGTGACACGCTCAACACGATTCTAAAAACAAAAAGGCCAGGATACAGTTCATCCGGTGGTGTGTTCATCGCCTTCGTTGCCAGATTGTTCTGCACGCTGGCGCGTTGCGACGAGTTATGAGCCCATATCATGCTGAGAAGGCAAAGCCCAAGAACAAAAGTATCCCCGTCGGACCTAAGTTCCGACGGGGATACGGTGCGCTATCGCGCTGAATGGGTGTGATTACAATTGAGTGGCACAGGTACCCTCAACCATAGCGGGAACAGCGGCAACGCCCTGCTCGACCATGCAGTTTACATCGATATCGGTGTAGAACGCGATGTGGTTGGTGAGCAGCACGTTGGGGAACTGGCGTAGGTAAGCCATCTTGCGGTTGGCAAGAATGTCGTGCATACGGTTCTCATGGTAGATGCCCACTTCGTCCTCGAAGACGTCCATAGCAAGCGCACCGATCTTTTCGGACTCAATCGCCTCGATGACGGCATCGGTGTCGATGAGCTCACCGCGCGAGACGTTGACGATGGTCACATCTTCGCGCATCTTGGCGATGGCATCGGCATTGATGATGCCGCGGGTGGAGTCCATGAGGGGCACGTGCAGGGTGATGACGTCGGAGTTGGCAACGAGCGTATCCATGTCAACGTACTCGAGGCTGCCGCGGTTTGCCAGCTCGGCATTGGGGTAGGGATCGTAGGCCAAGATCTTGCAGCCAAAGCCGGAGAGGTTGTCGATGACGGTGCGACCAATGCGGCCGGTGCCAACCACGCCCACGGTCAGCGTGCGCAGTTCGCGGCCCAGCAGCCCGTCCAGGGAGTAGTCATTCACCTGCTGGCGCCAAATGGCGGCCTTGCAGCGGCGCAAGGCCATCAGGATGAGCATAACGGTGAACAACGCCGTAGGGCGGATAGGCGGTGTTGCACACCTTGATGCCCAGCTCCTGGGCGCGCTTGACGTCCACGTGGTTGAAGCCGACGCAGCGGATAGCGATGTAACGAACGCCCAGCTCGTGCGCGCGCTCCACCAAAGCGGCGGACATCACGGATTTGTTGTTGATGATGATTCCCTCGCAGCCTGCAACGGAGTCAATGTTAGCTTCGGAGAGGATTTGAGTGTCAAAGGAGATGGAGTAGCCTGCTGGAAGATTGGCGGCAGCGCGCATGTAGGCGGCGACCTCGTCGTCGCGCAATTCGAACAGTCTGATGTTCATAGCGTTCCTTTTCTATGTCGGCGTATGATACGTCGCGGCCGGTGCCCGTGTGGCCCGTCCGCCGCGCTCGGGGATACCGTTCCCGTGGCGCATTCATCGTCGTTACGATAATAGGCGGGTTTTTCGTGCTGCAACATCGCATAACCAGCACTTCCACGATTGCTATTTCACCTACGCGGTGAAAGATTTGAATGCGCGTGAAATTGGCAGGTCCTATGACGGAAGGTATAGTTATCTGAGACGATGATAGGAGGGTGCCGTGAGTTCCGATCGAAGCAGGGAAATTGTTCGTATTCTCGAAAGCGGGGCGTCCTGGACCACGGCGTCTCAGATCGCTTCGCAGGTTGGATGCTCCTCCCGTACTGTCAAAAGCGACATCACCGCGCTGAATCGCACCCATGAGGGCATGATTGTTGCCAGCTCGAAGGGCTATCGTATCGAGGATGCCACAGCAGCGGCGCAGCTGCTGTCGCAGCAGGCGAACGAGGTGCCGCAGACGGCCGAGGCGCGCAAGCGTTATATTCTGTTTGAACTGCTGATGCGCCACCGCAAGGTGCGCGCGGCTGATTTGGCGGAAAGCCTCTATATCTCGCTTGCGACGCTCGATAATGAGCTGGTTGCCATCAAACGAGAGTTGTCTGGGTACGGCCTGGTGCTGCGTTCGCGCGCGGGCTCGCTGTATATCGAGGGCAGTGCATCGGGTGAGAAGAAGATGGTCAACCAGCTGATCTTTGACGAGACGAAGGACTATTTCAGCCAAATCGACCTTATCAATCGCTATTTCCCCAAGCTCGACCTCGCGCAGTTGCAGGAGCGCATCGACGCATGTCTGAAGCGCCGCGGGTTCTACAT
>USDH01000069.1 GCA_900553415.1 uncultured Collinsella sp.
GTCGCAGCGGAGAAGGCCGAGGAGAGGCAGCAGAAAATCGTTGAAAGCGCATCTGAGCCCCAGAAACCGGCTCCTCAGGTGCGGAAAGCCGGGCGCCCCAAAAAAGGCGCTGAAGGGGCATCTGAGAGGCTTGTTCAGCTGTCCGTGTACGTTCCGGAGAGTTACCGAAAACGTTTGAAGCAAGTAGCGCTCGAGGAGGACAAGTCCGTATCGGATATCGCTCGGGAGCTTTTCGATTGCTATCTGGCCGAAAAAGAGTTCTAGTTGAGTTAACGGGCACCGAAAGGTGCCCGTTTTTCTTTTACTTTGGCCACTGAGAGCCGATTTAAGACCCCGTTTTATCTATCAGTGAGAAAACGGTCGGACCTCACCGATAGGACGTCTTATTTTCGATTCTGTAGCTCCCTGCCGGTAATTGAAGTGAGGTTGACCAAATGTCGGTATCCAGATCAACCGGAAAACGGATTCGGCGTCATTGCCGAATTGTAGGGCCTGCAACTAAGTGGGATTAGTTCGTCCGGGGAGCCGAAGGCGACGCCGGCGCTGAGGACTGACAGCGACGTAGTCGGGGAGCTGGGGCGTTAGCCCCCACACTTTTGGCCGAAGGCCATGCCAAGGAGCCGAAGGCGACGCGGAGTGAGGCATAGCCGAACGGAGGGCAAGGAGGCGCAGCCGACGCGCAGGAAGCCGTAGGCGACCGGAGGGCGAGCGTAGTGAGCGCCAAGGAGCGGTAGCGACGCGGAGCGAACGCAGTGAGCGGAGGGCAAGGGCGATGGCTTTTCTTGTTTGTATATCGTTCGATTATTAAATGCTTTCTGGTGGATTTCTCTGTTTCTCTCTTGAGCTCAGACTAAGTGAATCTAATTCACTCTAGTCAGACTTGGTGGGTTGTATGAACCCATAGTTGTGGTTATTTCAACCCATAGTTGTGGTTATTTCAACCCATAGTGCATGGGTTAACTGAACCCATAGTTGGCATGGGTTATTTCAACCCATAGTCTCGTGAGACAACCCATAGTTGATAAGTTGGCCCAGGTTAACACATGCTCAAACTATGGGTTGAAATAACTATTTCGGTACTTTTTGGCGTTTTCTGATCGCTTTCTATGGGTTGAATTAACCCATAGCCGGAAAAGTGGCTTAAATTTTCTATGGGTTCTTTCAACCCATAGCTCTACCGTCACAGAAAAGCATCCGCGATCCCTGTGAGCAAGTCTATGGGTTGTCCTAACCGATAGACTTGCTGAAGAACCGTTATTTAACCCCCTATCAATAAAATTATTTTTCGTCTAACTATGGGTTAAACCAACCCATAGTTAGACTGTAGGTTGGTTTAACCCATAGTTTGTAAGGAAAAGAAATAGGGCTATGGGTTGTATGAACCCATAGCCCTTCAAACTAGGCAGAATGCTTTGCGTCCCACTGAGCTTTGCGTTTCGCCGAATTCTCAGCACGTTGCTTTTTCTTGCCCTCCTCGACTTCGAGTCTGCGCTTAGCGATCGCCGTCATATCGAGCCGGTACTCAACCGATTTGTTATTCCCGCGCGGCGACTTAATCAAAAGACCGAGTTCGACAAGCTTGTCGATTCTCTTTTTAACATTCGAGCGATCCGACTTGACGTCAGCCGCCATGGTGGCAAGGCTGATGTAGCAGGTTGATTTGTAGACGTCCTTGCGCTGGAACGACCAAATCCGCCCCATAATATCGGTGTCGAGCCTAGGCAGACCGAGCTCGAGCATCCATGGCGGCTTGATGATCGCGACCTTCTCGCTGACCATATCCTGCACCATGTGGGCGACACGGGACGATTCATCCGATGCCCGGCGAAGTACCTCGCGGTGACTCTCACTATTGGCCATGGCGGCATCTGTGACGGCCTGATTCGCGAAATCGGACGCCGTCCCCATTCCAGACGGGTTTGCGGGACCGGACGGGTGGCTATCCGTGTCCCCCGGATAGCCACCGCCCACATCCGGTTTTAAATTTTTGGTATCCATAAACTAGCCTCTCGTTGAGGCTATCTAGCCATCAGCCGAAGTGATGCCATAGTATTTTGGTAGTACTTCAACATAGGGGCCCAAATCGAAGCATACGTGTGCTAGGATTGCAGGTAACAGGCCAGAAAGCCACATTTGAACATGAAAGAAGCCCTTCTTACTTGGCGGTTAGGGGGCTTTTTTCATATCTATTTTTGCTCTTTAACACGCTCCAAAAACTCGGCGATAGCGATCGCCGCCATAGACGACTTAGCTACACCGCGACTCTTCGCGTAGTCATCGAGATCACGCCAAATTTCGAGAGGCAGAGTAACCTGGATTCTTTCCTCGGCCACTGCCATAGACAATTACCTCCTTCGTTGAACAAGCGAAATCGTACCACTACTGATTGAAACAAAGCGTATCACAAATACTGTCTAAAATACAAACTAACACAAAGTGGTACACCTAAATTCGCTAAATCTTTTCGTCGGCCAGATAGGCACTCGAGTTTCCAAAAGGGATACAGGAAATTGCCGAAAAGGGCACAGGGGCGGCGAGTGATTCACCAAGAGTGAAGGTGGGCCCTCTTACCCAAGCGTTACTCGTTGCTTTGAATAGCAACGCACTAGGGCGACGGGAGTACTCGGGGGACCTGCCTGTATATTATGCAGCTGATTGAATGGCAACAGGGCCGGCGACGCTGCCGGCCCTGTAACTGTCCACGCGGGGCAGGCCGCGCATGTTGAGTTTAACGCATCTCGTGACTGTTCAGATTCCGTGCACCGGGCGATTTGTTTTGGTCGTTTAGCTGGGCTAATGGTGGTTATTGGCTGGTGGGCTGGAGGATTTGGACTAATAGTTGTTAATAGTGGCCGGACGAAGAGCTGTTCAAGCTATTAGAAGCAATAGCGAGTACGGTCTTGGCTGGAAAACAGGTCGCGAGCAGGGGAGGGCCGAGCATGTACGGACCGGTGAGCAAGAACGGGCCGGCGTTGGAATTTGGGGAGATCGGCGAGGAAGTTAAGGATGAGGTTCGGCGGCAAGTGATTGGCAAGATCGTCGAGAGAGCCAGGGGCAAGCTCAAGGCCCGTGACAAGCGCGAAGACGATCCGTTTTGGGGTCGCGGGAATCAAGAACACCTTCGTCGAGCTGCGGAAAGACTGGATTCCGGCGAGGGAGTGGAGCACGGATTGATCAAAGAAGAATGACGCTCTGCTAGAATCAGCAGCGCTGTCGGCAGCCCTTGTGCCGGGCAGAGCCCTCCATCCGATGGGAGGTGATGCCCATGACCGATTTCACCGAGTTCGTGAAGCTCCTGACCGCCCTGGTCTCGCTCCTCACGGCCCTTGTCGGCCTTTCCAAGGCACTCAAGCAGGGCTCGAAGCCCAAAAAGAAAGGTCACCGTCGCTAAGATGATGACCTAACTTTCTAACGCAACGGCTCTGCCCAGCTCTTCACAACTTGGGCTGCCGTCGGCACCATTCTACCCGCTTGCCATTGCTGTTGTCGATGCGCCGTATCAAGAATCCACGGCAGCGCTCGTGGTTGCAAAACAGCCCAACAAATAGCGGCTATTAGTCAGTTCGGCTGTCCAAAAGGCCTAATAGTTGCTAATAGTGGCTAGTTGGCAACGGATTTGGGCTATTAGCTCTAACAGTGCCTATACTATGACCCCACAAACGAGACACGGTTTTCTGTCCGCACGAGGTTTTAAAGTTTTAGCTGGAACAATCCGGCAGATTGGAGCACAGAACATGAGGTCAGAACGCCTCATGTCGCTCAAAATACGTCTCCTCAACTGCGCAAAGGAGAACGGTTTTTAGCGACAAGGAGACAATGGAATGATCTGGTTTACCAGCGACACCCACTTCGGGCATGAGAACGTGCTGAAGTTCACCGACCGCCCGTGGGAGACGATTTGGCAGATGAACGACGCCATCGTCGACAGCATCAACGGTAGGGTCGCCATGGACGACGAGCTCTACATCCTGGGGGATTTCTCATTCAAGATGACCGCCCAGGACGCCTACGGGCTGCGCAAGCGGATCGCCTGCAGGCGCATCCACCTCGTCCCGGGAAACCACGACAAGGACTGGACCCAGCCGGCGGTCGCTGGCGCCTTCACCGTGGAGCCGCCGATCTGCGTGCTCAGGATCGACGGGCAGAAGATCGTCCTGAGCCATTACCCCATGGCCGACTGGCAGGGCATGAGCCATGGATCGTGGCACCTCCACGGGCACATCCACAGCAGCGGCGGCGCGTACAACGAGTTCAACCGCAAGCAGGGCCTTCTGCGCTACGACGTCGGTTGCGATGCCAATGGGCACGCCCCGGTGAGCCTCGACGGGCTGAGGGAATGGTTCGCGGGAGTCGACGAGCCGTGCGGCCGGGTGAAATGGCCCTGGTGGGTCAACGAGACCGGCGACAGGCAGGTCGAGCGCGAGCTGGCGGCGTACAAGCGGAAAGAGGTGATCCGATGACGGTCTATGTGACAGGCGACATCCACGGTGGGCTTGACATGCAAAAGCTTCGCGACTGGGAGCTTGGGGATGGCCTGACGAGCGACGACTACCTCATCGTCGCGGGGGACTTTGGCTTTCCGTGGGATTTCTCCGCCGAGGAGTGTGCTGACATCGCGTGGCTGGAGTCGCGCCCCCACACGGTACTGTTCGTCGACGGCAACCACGAGCGCTTCGACCACTGGGAGGAGCGTCCCATGGAGCCGTGGCACGGCGGGCTGACGCAACGCCTGTCGGATACCTCGTCCATCCGCCGCCTCATGCGCGGGGAAGTCTTTGAGCTCGACGGTTCGACAATCTTCACCATGGGCGGTGCCACGAGCGTGGACAGGGAATACCGCGTGCCGTATTCCAGCTGGTGGCCTCAGGAGCTCCCGGACGAGCGCGATTTCGATACCGCGCGGGCAAGGCTCGACGAGGTCGGCTGGAAGGTCGACTGCGTCATCACCCATACCTGCGCCACGCGCATGCTCTCGCCGACGCTCTTCCCGGACCCAGGCTGGGAACGCCCTGATGTGGACCGGTTGACCGGATTCCTCGACGAGCTCGAGGACCGCCTGGACTACAAGCGCTGGTATTACGGACATTTTCACCGAGACGGCAACCCGGACGAACGGCACACGGTGCTGTATGACCGAATCGTGAGGCTCGGGGACAAACTCCTGCCGTGGGGCGCGTACTGATGACGGTCTATGTGACAGGCGATGTCCACGGCAGGGCCGAGTACGGGTCCAGCCGGTTTGCCTTCAAATCTTGGCCGCTGGGGCGTACGCTGACGCACGATGACGCGGTGATCGTGGCCGGCGACTTCGGCTTTGTCTGGGACGGCTCGAATGCTGAGAGGTATTGGCTCGACTGGTTCGAGTCGAAGCCCTGGACCACGTGTTTCGTAGACGGCAACCATGAGAACCACCACGCCCTGGCAGAACTGCCGGTGCGGGAGTGGAGCGGCGGTCTCGTCCATGAGGTACGACCGCACGTGCTGCACCTCATGCGCGGAGGGGTATTCGACATCGCGGGAACCACGGTCCTTGCCATGGGCGGCGCCGCGAGCCATGACAGGCAGTATCGCAGGGAGGGGAGGAGCTGGTGGCCCGAGGAGATGCCGAGCGAGGAAGAGACGGAGCACTGCCGCTCCTCGCTCGACCGCGTGGGCTGGAAGGTCGACTACGTTGTGACTCACGAGGCCCCTGCCGCCCTGGCGGAGAAGCTGTGTCGCGAGCGCGGGCGCAAGTATCGGGGCGACCGACTTCAGCGATTCCTTGCCGAGCTCGACGGTCAGCTCGGCCAGCGGCGCCTGGTTCTTCGGCCACTACCACGGCGACGAGTGGCGTGACGCCAGGCATCGCCTTATCTACCGAGACATCGTGCCGGTCGAAGATGCTGCGCCCGCTTCTAGAAACCTTCTAGAAGCGCTCTAGAAGGTTTCTAGAAATTAGACGCCATATGGACTATTCCAATTCAAAAGTCTGGTCGAGGGAGTTCGACCCGGCACCCATCCCGTCGACTTTCACTTCGATGGGAGACATGTCGTTGAGATCAAAAATCGACACACCGTCGCATTCGCCTCCCGGCGCAAACCCTTGCGAAGAGAAGTGGTCTTCCTGCAAATCGGCGGCAAACCCGCGAGATAGCATCTGCTTATTTTGATAAGCCGTGATGTAGCTACCAACAGCGCATGAATCTGCCGATCGGTTGTTAATGGCGTGCCAGCGAACAACGGCAACCTTCCCGCCATCGCCAGCCGAGGAATCATGCACCTCGACGCCGGTGACTGAATACTCCATCTTGCCGTAAACCCCGTCTTCCTGCGCGTTATCAGAATCGGCGACCTGAACTGCCGTCTGGCGATCGTCTGCCTGGCTGCACCCAGAGGTCATAACTAGGGCGGCTGCCAGAACACCCGCAGCCCCAAAGTTCCGAGCTAGGTTGATTGCCTTTTTAACAGAGAGATGTTCCATCGACTACTCCAAACTTAATTGTTTTTGAATGCCATCAGCCAAACAGCCAAGCCCCAATGAGCATGACCACTGAAACTGCTGCAAGCGAAGCCCAGACGGCATTTTGACGGGTGATGACACCGCTGATGGTGAGCGCATTTGCGCCGGCACCATCAATGACAGTCCAGACGAGTGCCGTGACCAAAAAGACGACTAGCCCTGCCGTTATCAACTCACGGCGAGACGGCCTTAGCTTGTCGGACATATCTACTCGCCCCTCGCCTGGGTCATGACCTCGACCTTGGCCTCGGCCACGGCCGCCCGCTGCTCGGAGGCGGCGAGGCGGTCCTTGAGGGCGGCGACCTCGGCCATCAGGTCACGCTGGGCGAGGAGGGAGACGTTGAGATCGGCCTGAGCCTTGGCCGCGGCGTCGACCGCGCCCCTCATGCTTTCAATTCGATCGTCTTTTGCGGCTGATTCTGCCAAGAGCTGATTGTTCTCGGAATCGAGCTTCTTGAGCTGCGAGAGGTAATCGGCGACGGTGGCGTGGAGCTCATCGTTCTCAATCTCCAAGCTCGCAGTATCCAGCTCGAATTTCTCTTTGATGGCGGCGACCCGCTCGACGCAATTAGATTTGATGCTCTGAATCTGTTCCATTGCACTTTTCTTGGCAGCGTCGGCGTCCTCGCGGGCAGCACGAGCCTCCATCGCGGCAGCTTCGGCAGCGCCCACGATGATGCGCTTGACCCGCTCGACCGCCTCATCGAGGACGGCCGATGCGTCGAGCGCAGCCTTCACGCCGGGAGTGGCGTTAGGGTGGTAGCCATCGACCAAGCGGGCGACGGTATCGGCCTGCGAGAGACCAAGGCTCGTGCTGATGTCCTTTATGGCGTCACGGGTCTCCGATGAGACATTCAGACTGGTCATTTTCTTTTCGGACTGGACTTGGTTTTCGGCCATGATGCGGCACTCCAATCAACAACGGGCATGGCTCCGCCACGCCGTACGGCTGGGAACAAATACGCGGCCGCTGTTGAGTTGTGTTCGTCCTGCGATCGGTGAGTTCTAAAAAGGCGTCTCAAGTCATGCGTTCACGCAGGGTTTCAGTTGGAGAAACACCGCACTCTTATATAGTAGCGCACTCGGATTTATCTTCTGACGCCCACTAACCCGCGCTCGCGGAGCACGCGGTACAGGGTCGATTTCGAGATACCTGTTGCGGCGCAGATGTCGGGAATTGGCGTCTCACGGGCGAGGTAGAGCTTCACGGCAGCGTCGGCCTTGACGTCCGCGATGCGCGGGCGGCCCCCGACGTTGCCACCGCGGCTCCGTTTGACGGCGATACCCTCG
>USDH01000070.1 GCA_900553415.1 uncultured Collinsella sp.
CCCGCTGCTCCGCAGCAGCGGTTTGCCGGTTCCCGGCCGGTGAAAAAGGGCAAGGGCTCCTTCCGGAAAAAGGAAAGCTGACCCGCTGTGCGGTTTTTCATAGACGTATAAGCCCAGCCCCCGGGTTGGAGAGTGTAAGAGGTGTTTTGATTGGCTATTGAAAAATATAGAGTAAGAGATGTGGCGCGGGACTTCGGTATGCCCGCCAAGGTCATCACAGAAATTCTGGATAAGTATGCCACTGCGCCCAAGAGCAATATGCAGGCGCTGGAGGACCATGAGCTGTCCATCGTATTTGAGCATCTGACCCAGAACAACCAGATTTCCAGCATTGCCGCCATCTACGCCGACGAGCCCAAGAAGCCGGAAGCCCCCAAGGTTGAAGCGCCTAAGGCCGAGGCTCCCAAGGCTCAGCCCGCCGCGCCGTCTGCGCCATGGGAATCCGAGCAGGTTCCCTACGACGATGCCATGGTTGGCGGTTTTGTTGCCGATGCTGGTGGGGACGATCTGCCTCCGTTCGACGTGCCGGGTGCGGCGTCCGCGCCCAAGTCCGCTGCAACTGCCCCCAAAGAGGAGGACGCTCCTGCAGCTCCCTGGGAGTCCAATCCCGGCGCCGGCAGCCCCTTCGGCCACCAGGGCGCAGCCCCGAGCATCCCGCAGACCGAGGACGAGGCCAAAGCCCTCATCCGCAGCGTCTTCGGCCAGTCCACCATCTTCAAGCCGGTGGAGTAGCTGCGCAGGCGGGTATACTGCTCAAGAAGAGAACCCCTTGCCCGGGCACATCTGTATTTCGGACATGTGCAACGTGGTGCCGCGTATATCGCATTCGAGCAGACAGGTGCGTGACGGTCGGCCTAGGATGCTGAGGTCGATACGATACGCCGCATGGCTGTCCGTGTATTCGACTTGCTCGGCGTTGACGGTTGCTCCGATTGTCAATAAAGAGCCCGGTTCGGCATCGACAATCTTGAAGTCCTTTATCTTGACCTTGAACTCTTGGTAGAGGGACGGGCTGTTGTAGTAAACGGTTCGGGTTCCGTCGGTGCACTTATCGGTCGTCTCCCATTTGACGATGGGCTGGTCCGAGCTGGCTATCAGCAGTTCTGCTCCAAAGGCTATAGCATGGGTGATGACAACCAGCAATGCCCAGCCGACAAAGAGATAGAGAACCACATATGCAACGGGGTGTTTTGAGCGGATGTTTTGGAGCGCGTCGGGGGCGTTCATGGGGCACCTCCAAATTGCTATCTATGGCAATCAAATTATACCCCGCCGTCATGCGTGCCGCCTCGAGTAGTGGCTCGGCATTTAGCCATTTAGTGGTACGCATTAAATGTCGGATTCCGGCTCTACAAGATTTAGCTTTCAATATTATGCAGATGCGAATTATTCAACTTCGCATAATCTTTGGGTGCGGTTTGCACTCCAGGACATGAATATCGACTGAGGTAGCGTGTCCGCCCCGTTCGCTGGCCTCACGCCGTGGTACGATTTTTGAGTTTGAAAGTCCCGCCGTGCTCCGGCTGCCCTTGCAGCTCGTTGCGCGGCCGCACGTAAAGGAGCCATCATGGCCGGTATGAACATGCAGCAGATGATGAAGCAGGCTCGCAAGATGCAGGAGCAGCTTGCCGCCGCGCAGGAGAACCTCAAGTCCCAGACCGTCGACGCCTCTGCCGGCGGCGGCATGGTCAAGGTGACCGTTAACGGCGAGATGGAGCTCGTCAACCTCACTATTGACCCCGATGCCCTCGATCCCGAGGACGTCGATATGCTGCAGGACATGATCATGGCTGCCGTCAACGAGGCCGTCCGCGGCGTCAACGAGCTCGCCAACAAGCAGATGGGCGCCATCACCGGCGGCCTCAACATCCCGGGCATGCCGTTCTAAGACACGCATATATATGAGTGCGAATCACAGTCTGCAAAAACTGCTCGATGAGCTGGGCCGTCTGCCGGGCATTGGTCCCAAGTCGGCCCAGCGCATCGCCTATTACCTGCTCGAGGCCGATGCCGAGGAGGCCCGCCGCCTGGCCGAGGCCATCCTGGAGGTCAAGCAGGAGGTCCACTTTTGCAGCCGCTGCTTTAACTACGCCACGGCCGACGAGTGCTCCATCTGCCAGGACCCAATGCGCGATACCACTCGCATTTGCGTGGTGGGCGAGCCGCGCGACGTCCAGGCGATCGAGCGCACGGGCAGCTACCATGGCCTGTACCATGTGCTTGGCGGCGTGATCAGCCCCATGGACAAGATTGGTCCCGAGCAGCTGCACATCCGCGAGCTGCTGGCGCGTCTGGGCCACGAGGATATCCATGAGGTCATCATCGCCACCAACCCCAATATTGAGGGCGAGACCACGGCGAGCTATCTGGCCCGCACTATCAAGCCGCTGGGCATCGAGGTGTCGCGTCTGGCAAGCGGCCTGCCCGTGGGCGGCGACCTGGAGTATGCCGACGAGCTTACGCTTGGCCGCGCCATCGAGGCCCGCCGCGCGATTTAGGTGGCGGGCCTGCTCCTGCCGTATGTTTTCCTCGCGACGCACGGGGTAGTCATAATTTCCCCGTGCGACTGTAAGTTTGTTGTGCAACAAAGATGCTTCGTATCCGCTTATCGCATGGATGCTTCCGCTCGCATCCTTAATTTGCCCATTCGTTGCGCAACCTTTTGGGTTCGCTGATACACTCAAATATGGATTTGAATGAATGCGCCGCTCCCAAGCGGCGTGTTTTTGTTGGAGGAGAACGCATGTGGCCCGGTGGCACTCAGACAAAGCGCGGCGCCGCGGTGCGCATGCGACGCCGACTGGGCTTGGCGCCCCGGGCGTACGTGCTGCTGTCGTGCTCGCTGGTGCTGGTCATGGCTGGCGTTTCCGCCTATGGCATGACCGTGCCGTCCATGATGCAGGCGCATGCCGCACGCGAACCGCGCGTGGGGCATGAGGTCAAAAGTGATCTGGGCACCACGACTGGATATGCTTGGGCAAGTGTGGTCGCGCATATTGTGTTTGGCACCGACGACGCGGACGGCGCCGAGGCCCCGGACAACGAAGTCACGCTTGCCAATGGCAAAACCATCGTGCTCACCAACACCAAGATTATCGATCGGTTGTCCAACAATAGCGTGGCGGCAACGGTGAATAAGGTCGAGCAGCAAAAGGAGCAGGACGCCCAGCAGTCCGGAAAGCCCGGTAGCTCGGATACTTCTGGCTCCGGCTCGGATTCATCGAGTTCGGGCGGCGGCCCTGGGTCGGGTTCCTCTGTCGGAGGGTCTGGAAACGGCGGCTCGACGGGCGGCAACACTGACAACGACGCAAACTCCGGTGGCCTTTCCGCTGCTGAGGAAGAGAGCATTCACAGTTGGCTTGTGACTAAGTACAACATGCTCGACGGCTATGTTTCTCGTGCTAATGACGTGGTCTCGACCTATAACTCTACGGGAGATCCCAGGCCGTGCGACAGCCTGGTCGGGGAGATGTTTGTCATTCGAGCCGAGTTCGGTCGTCAGACATTCTCGCCCCGGTCAAAGTGGTATCAGCAGTATGCCAATCTGTGGGGCTGTTACACCAACCTATGTCAATGGGTCGGCCATTACGGCGATGATGACGTCGCGCTCGGTAACTTCAACAATAACGTGGCGGCGCTTGCCCTATGATGACCGATCTTGCATCCACCACACCACAATCGCTCGGTCGCGATCCCATGGTCGGCCTGCGCCTGGCGCGTGTCGACGGGTTTGAGCCGGCCATTGCGCTCGGTCAGGACGAACTGCCTGCCTATCTGCGTCGTTTTACGATGCTGTTTGCCGACGATGCCACCATGCGCCGTGGCGGCATCGGCCGCGTGACGCGCGCCGTCAACGCCCAAGGCGAGGCCGTGGCACTCAAGCAGCTCATCTTGCCGGCGCGCGATGAGTTTGACGACGATGCCGCTTACGAGGCACTGGTCGCCAAGTTCAAGGCGGCGTTTCGCGAGGAATATGAATGCCATCGCGCCCTTTCGGGCCTTAAGGGCTTTCCCCGTCTCTATGGCTGGGGCGAGGTCGATGGTGTGCCTGCAATTGTCATGGAATGGGTCGAGGGCGAGACGCTTGCCCGCTTGCGTTCGCGACTCGCCGTGGACGATGCCGGACGCCTGTCGCCGCTTGTGGCGGCGCGTCTGGGTCGCGACCTGTCCGATCTGCTCTGCCGTATGAGCCTGGTGGGCGAGGGCTTTGTCCACCGCGATATCTCGCCCGCTAATATTATGGTGCGTACGGCGCGTCTACCGCTTGACCGGCAGCTTGCCGAGGGCGCCTTTGACCTGTGCCTGATCGACTTTGGCTCGTCGCTGGCGCTCGAGCCTGCGTCGGCCGTGGCCGGTACCGGCGGCAAGGCGTCGTTTACGGAGCGTTATGCCACGCTGCGTCGCGCGACGGTTGCCTATGCCCCGCCCGAGATGCTCACCGACGATATTCCCGACCTGCGCGCTTTGCGTATGTCGCCGGCGATCGACGTCTACGCCGCGGCAAGCACGGTTTACGAGCTCATTGCCGGCGTCGCACCATACGAAGCCGCGCCGAGCACTTCGGGCACCTCGGGTTCGCGCAAAAAGACGCGCGACATCGCCAGCCCCTACCGTCTCAAGATGGACACGCGGCCCGACTATCCCATTGGTGCCCATGCACCCGGTTGTGATTTGACTCAGCTGCTTCGTCGTGAGCCCGATGTGGCGCTCGCCGCGGCCGAGCAGGCCCAGCAGCTGGGGCTTGAGCCGGATTCCGAGGAGCTACGCGATGCGCTGGCGTTTGTCGATGCCCAGCTGTTCGACGTGGTGATGGCCTGTCTGTCCAGCCATCAAAAAGATCGTCCCGAGCCGGCGGCGGTCGAGGCGGCGCTCTCGGCGTTTTGTGACCACTATGCGCAAAATGTCGGTCGTTCGCTCCGCGGCGAGCCGCTCACGCCGTGCCCCATGGATGCGTCCGGCCGCGCGGTTCGTCGCGCGCTGATGGTCGGCGCGGCGGTCGTCTGTGGCGTGGTTTGGGCTGTGGTCGTGGTTTCGGCCGCGCTGCTGGCGTCGGGCGCTCGCGTGACGGCGACTTTGGGATCGCTCGTGTGGTCTGGGTCGCTACCGGGTATTATTGCCGCACTGGCGTTGGCGCTACCAGGCATAGCCGGCGTTGCCGCGGGGGCACTTGCGCGCGATCGGCGCTCGGGGTTCCTGCAGGGTGTGCTTGCGCTTTCTGCCTGCGAGGTTCCGGTGCTGGTTGTGGCTGCATGTAGCGTATTTTCCCAACGCGCCGTGATGGGCGGCCTTGTTGCCGCTCTGGTTGCAACCTATACGCTTACGTGGTTTTTGCTTGCGATGGGCTTTGCCTTTGAGCTTCCCGTTTCGGCACCGCGACGCACAAAAGCCCAGATGGCGACTCCGCTTGCCGGTGGAGCCGCAGCTGCCCGTACTTTTGGCGGACCTGTCGAAGTATCGTCCGATTCTATTTCTACGACCAAGGAGGCCTAGGTCATGGCATCTCAAGTTGAGCTCACCCCATGCGGGGCCATGTTTGACATCTTTAAGCGCGCGGCGCATCTGAGCCATATCGAGCTGTGCGGCTTGGTGCTTTCGTCCCGTCCGCTCGCCGACGGCCGCAGCCCGCAGAGCCGAGCCGCCGATCGCTCTTGGGTTTCCCGCTTTATCGTTCGCGCGCCGGTCGGCACGCTTCAGCAGCGCTACTTTGCCGAATACGGTACCTCGGCTGCGCGTATTATGTCGCAACTGGCCCTGCGCCAGTGCAATCCCATGGACTCCACGGCTGTGATCAATATGGTGTGCGGCCCTGCAGGTGAACCGATGGTACGCGCGCTCGAAGAGTGCCACCAGGACACGAATCTCTATCGCAACGCGCTCGATCGCCTGTCCCAGGCGGCGGAACTCATGCCCGCCGAGCGCGCCGAGGCCGTGCTGGTGCTGTTTGTCGCCGTCGGTTGTTCGGCGGATGTGCGGTCCTCGGTGAACTATGCCATCGACTACGCGCACGCGACCTGTGGCGGAGGCACCTCCACGCCGCGTTCGCTTGGCATGTCGATGACCGCGGGCGAACGCGAACCCGCCCCGGCGCACCCCTTGGGCTTGCTGCGCGTACAAAACAGTTTTGTCGTGAGCGCCCCGCGCTGGATTCAGCCGAGCGAGCAGGGTGTTGAGATTGGCGCGCTGGCCACTGGTGAGGGCGATATTACCGACGTCGGCGACGATGTCTCGGCCCGCCATGCCCATATCTGGTGCGATGCTCAAAATATCTGGCACGTCGAGGACTTGTCGTCCACCAACGGAACCGTGGTGGTAAACGGGGCCACGCGCGTCTGCATTCAGGTCGAGCCCGGCCGTTCCGCCCAACTCAATCCCGGCGACGAGCTCAAGCTCGGCGAATCCACTACCTACGCCATCCTCTTCGGTGCTCTCTAGCCGGCAGATAGGGACGTTCCTTTTCTGCCGGCTGGGGACACTCCTTGGCGCGCCAGAGTCGGTCGCCTGGGGATGGAGGGGCCATTTTGGCCCTTGGCGGTCACCCGAGGTAAACCTTTACCGCCCGCCTATATTTGCCGAAATTACACTTGAAGGCGGGGTACAATAAACCCGCATGCGGATTTCCGTTGCGGGCGCTTCCCATCGCCGGGGCGTGCCCGGGAGCATCCGGCATGCGGCCTTTGCGGCGCTCGGTCATGTGCAAGACGGGCGGTCGGGTCTGTGGGGCGCATCAGTTGCCCCTCGCCTCGGCATGTCTTCTCTCCACGCCACGTACCTGCTGCTGAGCCTGCCTGCCAGATGATTGGAAGCAACAGCGTAAATCCCATCACGCCAACATCCCGGCGATCGCCGGGGCCTGTATACCTATATGAGAGGAGAGGGGTATATGGCGCGTAAGTTTAAGTCTATGGACGGCAACGAGGCGGCCGCATATGTTTCGTATGCGTACACCGAGGTAGCGGGAATCTATCCCATTACGCCGTCCAGCCCGATGGCCGACCATGTCGACCAGTGGGCGGCCCAGGGTCGCAAGAACATCTTCGGCACCCCGGTCAAGGTCGTCGAGATGGAGTCCGAGGCAGGTGCAGCCGGTACCGTTCACGGTTCGCTGGGTGCCGGTGCTCTGACCACCACCTACACGGCTTCTCAGGGTCTGCTCCTGATGATCCCGAACATGTACAAGATCGCGGGCGAGCAGCTCCCGGGCGTCTTCCACGTCTCCGCGCGTTGCGTCGCTTCCCACGCCCTGAACATTTTTGGCGATCACTCCGACGTCATGGCCTGTCGTCAGACCGGCTTCGCCATGCTCGCCGAGGGCAACGTCCAGGAGGTCATGGACCTCTCGCCGGTGGCTCACCTTGCCGCCATCGAGGGCAAGACCCCGTTCCTTAACTTCTTCGACGGCTTCCGCACCAGCCACGAGATCCAGAAGGTCGCCATGTGGGACTACAAGGATCTGGCCGAGATGTGCGACATGGACGCCGTCCAGGCTTTCCGCGACCACGCGCTCAACCCTGAGCACCCGCACACCCGCGGCAGCCACGAGAACGGCGATATCTTCTTCCAGCACCGCGAGGCCTGCAACAAGTACTATGCAGAGCTGCCCGCCGTGGTGGAGAAGTACATGGACAAGGTCAACGAGAAGCTGGGTACCGACTACAAGCTGTTCAACTACTACGGCGC
>USDH01000071.1 GCA_900553415.1 uncultured Collinsella sp.
CAACCTCGATCGGTCTGGTGCAGTTTATGGACCAGGCTGCCGATGGCGAGACGGACAATGAGTTCGACTTTGCGATCAGCGCCGCGGCCGACGAGATTGTGCCCAAAGTCATTCAGGGCGATATCGACATTGCCTTGGTGCCGGCCAACGTGGCGAGCGTGCTCTACAACAAGACCGAGGGCGCGGTGCAGGTCATCGACATCAACACGCTGGGTGTGCTGAACGTGGTGACGGGCGACGCGAATGTGGCCTCGTTTGGCGATCTGGCGGGTCGTACCGTCTACATGACGGGCAAGGGCACCACGCCGGAGTACGTCATGAACTACCTGCTGGAGCGCGCGGGCCTGACCGGTCAAGTGACGCTCGAGTTTAAGAGCGAGCCCACCGAGGTGCTGTCGGCCCTGCTTGCCGACCCGTCCGCCGTGGGCGTGCTGCCGGAGCCATTCAAGACCGCTGCCATCGCCAAGAGCGAGGGCAGTCTGTCGGCACCGGTGAGCCTGACCGACGCGTGGGACGAGCTTGCGGGTGACACGGGCTCCCGTTTGCTGACGGGCGTGACCGTGGTGCGCCGTGCCTTTGCCGAGGAGCATCCCGAGGCCGTGGCGGAGTTCTTAAGCTGCCATGCGGCGAGCGTTGAGGCCGTAAACGCGGCGCCGGCGGATTGGGCTCAGGCCGTGGTCGATGCGGGTATCGTCGATAACGCTACGATTGCCGAAAAGGCGATTCCCGGGTGCATGCTCGTGTGCCAGACGGGGAAGGACATGAAGGCGGCGCTCGGTGGGTACCTGCAGGTGCTGGCCGATGCGGACGCGAGCGCCGTGGGCGGCAAGCTCCCGGCCGATGATTTCTACTACATGGAGTAGCCCGTGCGTGCGTTTGCTCGACAAATGACAGAGCGTATGAAGGCGGTGTCGGCAGCAGGTGCCGTCGCCGCCTTTTGGCTTGCCGTGTGGATCTTTGCGGCGTCGCTGGTGGCGCAGCCGCTGATTTTGCCGGGGCCGGGCGCTGTTGCGGCGGCGTTGCTGCGCCTGGTGTGCGATGGCGGTACCTGGGCGATTTTGGCGGGCTCGGGCGCGCGGATACTGGGCGGGCTGGCGCTTGCCGCGGTGTGTGGTGGCGTGCTTGTCGGGATTTCGTCACGGTCGCGGGCGTTTGCGCGCCTGGTGGCTCCGGCACTGTCGTTTGTAAAGGCGACACCGGTCGCCTGTGTGGTAGTCCTGCTGCTCATTTGGCTGGGGTCGGCGCGCGTGAGCATTGCGGCGGTCTTTTTGATGGCGCTGCCGGGCGTGTATTTCTCGCTGGTCGAGGGTTTGACGCAAGCGGATAAGCCACTGGAGCAGATGTTCCGCCTGCATGGCGTGCGGGGCTGGCGACTGTTTTGCGCCCATACCTGGCGCGAAGTTCTACCGTTTGTGCTTTCGTGCGCGCAAGCGGTGATTGGCATGAGCTGGAAGGCCGGCGTGGCGGCGGAGCTGATCGGCATGGCGGCGGGCACCGTGGGCGAGCGCATCTATCAGGCAAAGCTTTTGATTGAGACGGCTGATCTGCTGGCGTGGACCGTGTTGGTCGTGGCGGCATCGTGGGCATGCGAGCGCGTGCTGGTGTGGCTGCTGCGGGTTTCGGGACCCGTGGCGTGGCGCGCGGCCGTGCGGGCGCATGGGCGCGGCGCTCACGGGCGTGCGGGGGCTGCGAGCGATGACGCTGCAGCGGAGCTTGCGCTTGCCGTGGGCGATCGCGCGCCCTGGGCGCCGGCGCTCGACGGGCTGGTGCTTCGTGTGCCCGCCGGTGGGTGCGCCTGCGTGATGGGCGCCTCGGGCGTGGGCAAGTCGACGTTGCTTGCGCTGGCGGCGGGGGAGTACGCGCCGTGCTCCATGGTGTTTCAGGATGTGCGCCTGGTCGAGGACGCTTCTGCCTTGGATAACGTACTGGTGTGTGCCGACGCGTGCGTGGACGCCTCGAGCGCATCGGCCCTGTTGCGCCTGCTGCTGCCGGGGGTCGATGTGCATGCTCGCGTTGCCGAGCTCTCGGGCGGGCAGCGCCGTCGCGTCGAGATCGCTCGAGCCCTGCTGTGCCCAGGCGACGCGGTGATTCTGGACGAGCCCTTTACCGGCCTAGATATCGCTGCGCGCGACGCATGCGCCGAGGTCGTGCTCGACTTGCTCGACGGCCGCATGCTGTTGCTTGCTACGCACGATGCCGTCGACGCTCAGGCCCTCAATATCTCGGACATCATCACGCTCTAAATACTTACTCAGCAACAAAATGATCCGTTTTTTCTCCGTCCCCATAGGGTTGGGTATGGTATTCTATCTGCAGGGTAATACTTAGGATTACCAAGTAATACCAACACAGTAGAAACAAACTCCAGATGCGGGCCAATCGGGTTGCCTTCACAGCCCGTCGCCCAGCCGCGCGGCCCGCATCTATCCGCACCACCGTCGTTTCAAAAAGGAAGCGCCATGGCAGAACACATGACCCCGGTTGTCGCGAAGGTCTTGCCCGAGGAGAAGGCGGCCTTCGCGGCGGCAACCCAACTCGTGGGCACCACGCCGTCCAACGCCATCCGCATGTTTATCGCCGCCTTCAATCGCTGCGGCACCTTTCCGTTCGACATCTCGCCGAGCGGGGCCTTTGGCGCTGCGCCCGATTCTCATCAATAAGTGATCCGTTTTCCTCCGTCCCCATGGGATCAGCTTTCTGCCGAGTTGTGGTAGAACTAGGGAACGGTTTTGAGGAGGTTGGCATGCTCAATGCGCTGGTTTGGGCGCTTGCCTGTTTTGGCGTCGTCGCTGCCGATATTGCCCTGAGCGTCGTTTTGTTCTCCGCCCTTGGCGTCGCATCGGTGTTCATGGGTTTTTCGATCGATGACCTCGATATTCAATTGCTTCAGGCCGTCGCGCAGACGGCATCGTTTTTGATGGCGCTGCTGTGGTGGCGTTATCTGTGGCCGCGTTCGTTTATGGTGCGCTGGCAGGGCGTGCGCCCGCTTGGCGGGGGAGCAAATGCTGCATGGAAACGCATCGTCTGCGTTATAGTGATCGGTCTATCCATGCAGGTGGTCATTAGCTACCTATGCGATGGCGTGCTGTCGCTACTGCCCGAGGTCGCGACAGACTATAGTGAACTCGTCGAGGAAACGGGCATGGGCGATACCAACCTTCTTGCCGTCCTGACCACGGTGCTCGGCGCTCCGTTTTGCGAGGAGTTGCTGGTGCGCGGCATCATTTTTGAGTTTTCGCTCCGAGCATTTAACCCGCAGTGCCGTCCGCTCTGGAAGCGCCGGCGTCGTGCGGGTGCGCAGGACGGCGCCATGGTGCCTTGGGCGGCCCCGAGCACGTGGGGTATCACCGCGGCGATTGTGCTGCAGGCGGCAATCTTCGGTTTTATGCACATGAATTGGGTGCAAGGTTGCTACGCGGGTGCCGCTGGCCTCATCTTTGGTTGGGTGCTCGTGACGACCGGAAAGCTCCGCTACACGATCCTGCTACATTTTGCCTTTAACGCCGGGTCGTATCTCATGACGTTGCTCTGGTTTGTGAACACGCCGTTCGACGTGATAATCACGGTCGCAATCGCCGGCTTTGTGCTGGTAGAGGCGATGCGCTCGCTGCGCCACGCGTGTGGGATGGACGCAGCGAGCGCACCGTTGCCCTAGTTGCGACGCCCGCCTCCGTTGGCGCCCTGACGCCCCTGAGCTGCACGGTTGCGCCCGGCAGTGTTCTGCGCGCGCGACATGCCGCCGTGGCCCTTGCTGCCTTTGGGTCCCTTGCCAGCGCCGCCAGCAGACGTCTCGCCCGGGCGCGGCGGCACGGGACGGATCAGGCAATGCTTGGTGTAGCCGATCAGGTCACGACGCCCGGCCTTCTCCAGCGCCTCGCGCACGAGCTTGTAGTTCTCGGGTTTGCGATACTGAATCAGCGCGCGCTGCATGGCCTTCTCGTGCGGGTCGCGCGCTACATAGATCGGCTCCATGGTGCGCGGATCCACGCCGGTGTAGTACATGCACGTCGACATGGTGGACGGCGTGGGGTAGAAGTCCTGCACCTGCTCGGGCATGTAGCCCATGTCGCGCACGGCTTCGGCAAGGTCCACGGCTTCCTTCATGGTTGAGCCGGGGTGGCTCGAGATCAGATACGGCACCACGTACTGCTTAAGTCCGTATTCACGGTTCAAGTGCTCAAATTTGCGGCAGAACGCGTCGTAGACGGCGCGGCTCGGCTTGCCCATTACGGAGAGCACCGCGTCGCTTACGTGCTCGGGTGCCACGCGTAGCTGGCCCGAGACATGGTGCTCCAGCAACTCGCGCAAAAACTCGTCCGAGGCGTCGGCCATGGTGTAGTCAAAGCGGATGCCGCTGCGGACGAAGACTTTCTTGACGCCCGGCAGCTGGCGCAGGTCGCGCAGCAGCTGCGTGTAGCCGCTCTCGTCGACCACCATGTTCTTGCACACGCTCGGCCACAGGCAGCGCTTGTTCTTGCACACGCCGTGCTTGAGCTGTTTGTCACAGGCAGGGCGGCTAAAGTTTGCCGTCGGTCCGCCCACGTCGTTGATGTAGCCCTTAAACTCGGGGTCGTGTGTGAGCAGCTCGGCCTCGCGCATGATCGAGTCGTGGCTGCGCATCTGCAGCACGCGGCCTTGGTGGAAGGTCAGCGCGCAAAACGAGCACTCACCAAAGCACCCGCGGTTGGAGCTGATTGAAAACTTGATCTCGGCAAAGGCCGGCACGCCGCCCGTTGCGTCGTAGTCGGGATGCCAATCGCGTGCGTAGGGGAGTTCGGCAACCTCGTCCATCTCGTCTGTGGTGAGTGTTGCCGATGGCGGGTTCTGCACCACATAGACGCTGTTGGGGTAGGGCTCTACCAGACGATGCCCGGTGATGGGGTCCATATTTTGCTGCTGCACGTTAAAGCTGCGGGCGTAGTTGAGCTTGTCAGCGGCAAGGTCGTCCCAGCTGGGCAGCAGGTCGTAGTCGTAGACCTCGTCGAGCGAACCCGTGCGGTAAACGGTGCCGTTGATATAGGTGATCTGATCGACGGGCAGCCCCGCGTCGAGCGCGTCGGCGATCTCGACAATCGCGTGCTCGCCCATGCCGTAGATGAGGATGTCGGCGCCCGAGTCGAGCAGCACCGAGCGCTTGAGCTTGTCCTGCCAGTAGTCGTAGTGGGCCAGGCGGCGCAGGCTCGCCTCGATGCCGCCGATGATGATGGGGGCGTCCTTGAACGTCTGACGGATGAGATTGCCGTAGACCGTGACGGCACGGTTGGGGCGGTGACCTTCCTCGCCGCCGGGGGTATAGGCGTCGGTGTGGCGGCGGTGCTTGGTCACCGAATAGTGGTTGACCATGGAGTCCATGTTGCCGGCACTGACCAAAAAGCCCAGGCGCGGCTCACCGAGCACGCTGATGCTGGCGGGATCGGTCCAGTCGGGCTGACAGATAATGCCCACTTTGTAGCCGTGCGCGTCGAGTACGCGGCTGACGATGGCCATGCCAAAGCTAGGGTGGTCCACGTAGGCGTCGCCGCAGATGTAGACGAAGTCACACTGGTCCCAACCGCGCGCGTCCATATCGGCGCGGCTGACGGGGAGGAACTTATCGCGGCCCGGGCGCCAGGGACGGGCGGGCGCTGCCGGGGTATGAGCGGCGTGGCCGCCCTGGGCCTTGCCGCCGCGCTTTTGCTGCTGGCCCTGTTTGCCCTGCTGTCCGCGTTGGCTGTTCTGAGCGTGCTGAGGCTTTTTTGCCACGATCCCTCCCGGTGTCTGTATGCTGCACGTAATTGTAACCAGTCTTTTTGGGACGGAGCTAAAAAGACTGGTGGAGTACATGAGCTGGCGGATCGGCGCGTCGATGCGGGCGTCGTTTGTTTCCAGACTGTGTATCCCCGTGTCGAAGGGGCCGTCTCGCGCGCACGCCATGTTGTCAATGGGTTACAGTATGAACGGCGGCTATGTTTCCGCCAACGCACGAGAGAGTCGTCAACAAGGAGGATGCACGACGATGCAACGTGCCAAGCAGATATCGGAGTCCATCGAACTGGGCATTATCCTGGCGCTCGCCGGTGGCTTTATGGATGTGTATTCGTACATTGGGCGCGACCATGTTTTCGCAAACGCGCAGACGGGCAACATCCTGCTTGTGGGCGTGAGCATCTCGGAGGGCAATTGGGCACTTGCGGGGCGCTACTTCTTCCCCGTGGTGTCGTTTGCCGTGGGCATTATGCTTGCCGACCTGGTACACGAACGGTTTGGCAGCGTGATTCACTGGCGCCAAGTGACGGTGTTCTTTGAAGCCGTCATCTTGCTGGGCGTGAGCTTTATCCCGGGCGGCAATTTCAACCTGCTCGCCAACTGCCTCACCTCGTTTGCCTGCGGCATGCAGGTCGAGAGCTTCCGCAAGATCCACGGTCACGGCATCGCAACGACCATGTGCATCGGTAACCTGCGCAACGCGCTGCAAAACGTGGACGATTACATCATCACCCACAGGCGCGGCTTTTTGGAAAACGGCCTGCTGTATTTTGGCGTGATCTTTACCTTTGTGTTTGGCGCCGTGTTGGGCAATTGGTGTATTGAGCGCATAGGCCTGCACGCCATCGTCGTGGCAAGCGTGCTGCTGTTTGTCGCGTTTGCCATCATGTTCATCGACCGCGAGCGCGACTTGCGTTTTCGCTGGAAGGTTGCGGCCGAGGCTTGGAAAGAGGGCTGTCGAAAGTAGCCGAATGCGGCAAAGGGGCTGTCCCTTTGCCGTAGTTTTTTCATTTCCTGTTGAAACGCTTTAACACTTTTGACGTTCTCATGCATTTTTTGTTTCAAAAGCGTTAGGATGGAACTTGCAGCGCGGGGCGTAATGGGTGCCCCGCACACGATGGGGGGCTATCAATGGCTAATCGTTTCGTTCTTAACACCATTTCTTATCATGGTTCCGGCGCCATCAAGGAGATCCCCGGCGAGCTCCAGCGTCGTGGCTACAAGAAGATCTTCGTCTGCTCCGACCCCGATCTGGTCAAGTTTGGCGTTACCGCTAAGGTGACCGACGAGCTCGACGCCGCCGGTATCGCTTGGAGCCTCTACTCCGAGATTAAGCCCAACCCCACCATCCAGAACGTCAAGGACGGCGTCGAGGCCTTCAAGGCCGCCGAGGCTGACGCTATCGTGACCATTGGTGGTGGCTCCTCCATGGACACCGCCAAGGCCATTGGCATCATCATCAACAACCCCGAGTTTGCCGATGTGCGCTCGCTGGAGGGCGTTGCTCCCACCAAGAAGCACGCCGTGTTCACCATCGCTGTGCCCACCACTGCCGGCACGGCTGCCGAGGTCACCATCAACTACGTCATCACCGATGTGGAGAAGAAGCGCAAGTTCGTCTGCGTGGACACCAACGACATCCCGGAGATCGCCGTGGTGGACCCCGATATGATGTCCTCCATGCCCAAGGGCCTGACCGCTGCCACCGGTATGGACGCTCTGACCCACGCCATTGAGGGCTACATCACCAAGGGCCACTGCACCATCTCCGATATGTTCCATCTGGAAGCCATCAAGCTCATCAGCGAGAACCTGCGCGGTGCCGTCCAGAACACCCCGGAAGGCCGTGAGGGCATGGCTCTGGGCCAGTACATCGCCGGTATGGGCTTCTCCAACGTGGGCCTGGGCATCGTGCACTCCATGGCACACG
>USDH01000072.1 GCA_900553415.1 uncultured Collinsella sp.
TACAAGGACGCCGAGCCGGTTGCCGGTCCCGGCGCCTTTGAGTTCTCGCTTGCGTCTGAAGATGTGGCGCAGTCGCTGCTCGATTTAACGCTGGGCGTCTGGTCGCATCTGGTGGCCGATACCGTATGGAATACGCGCGTGAATCAGTACCTGGAGGCGCACGGCGGCAAGCCGTGCGAGGAATTCCGCATTAAAAAGCAAGGCGATTTTGACTGGTTTGGCAAGACGCTCGGCATTGTTTCGATTCCGCGCGCGACCGATCGCCTGTATACTGCGGCGACGCGTTTTGGGCAGTATCCCATCCATAAGGAGTATGTGCTCAAGACCATCGGCGTTATGCACGAGATTGTACGCGAAAACCCCGGCGAGCCCGATCATCCGCCATATCGTCTGCTAACCGAGGAGTTTTTCGACGCAACGTTTACCGAGGTCATCGAGTTGACCGAGGCGGGATTTGCGGCTCGCGCCGAATCGCCCGATGTGCCTGCACTACCCCTGATCACTAGCTGCTAGCCGGCCGGCTTGACAGTGAATAGTTCAACCCAATCGACCAACAGCTCCCGCCGAAGGGTATCTTCGGTGGTGCGTTCCTGATCGGTTTTTGGGATGTAGGGGAGCCCCGCCTTTTTATGGATGAGTTCGGCGATGTTGTTAAAGCTCTTCGTGTCTTTGATTTGCTCATAGGTTATCTGGATAACGTCATAGCCCATGCTGGTGAGGGCGGTGGTGCGCTCGGCATCGGAGAGACTTGCGGCTTCGCCATCGTGGGCGGAGCGGCCTTGGCATTCCAAGATGACGCCCATGCTGTCGGTGTTGCTCTCGATGAGGATATCGGCGTAGCAGCAGGTTTTGTCATACAGTGAGCGCGCGGCGTCGCTGAGCGGGATGCGCACGTTGTTTGCGATGTTGATGCCCATGCCGCCCTCGTTGCGGGGGAGCGAGACAAGCATGGAGGTCTGTACTTCGAAGGGCGAGGCGGTCTGCCCCGTCATGTGCTCGGCGGCCCAGCGCAGTTGTTTAACGCCGCGCAGGCCTGCGGCCTGCTTGGCGAACGCGGCGATATCCGCCGCGCTGAGGAGCGGCGCGCGTTTCCACAAGTTGGTACCATTGCCCTTGGTGTCGACAACGCGCTTCCAACCACAGTCGGGCGGAATGAACTTAAGAGATATTGCCTCATCAAGTTGCTGTTGCGTACGTTCGCAGGGCGTAAACACTGCAAATGAGCTGCACATCTCGTAGCAAGCCATGAGTAGCTGGTTGCGGGAGACCTGCGTAGCAAGGCTGAGCATCGTGAACTCCGGTGAAGTGACATCAAATCCATGTTCAGTCTGCCTAAACGACCCAGGAGGCGGCTCTTGGGTCAGGAGGTGCGATTTAAACAGGCTTCGCGACCCCGATTGTGCCCGAGTGAATACAAGCCTGTGAAGCGGTGCGTGAAGCAGGTCTTTTACAACTGCATGACTTCCGAGGCCGCAACATCTGCGATCCATATTGCCAAGGCTAATGGCGGGGTAAAGGCCTAATACCTGCGGCGGGATACGATAATAGTAAAAAGCGGATTGACCGCATAGCGTCAGGTCCATGACGTCCTCCAGGTCGAAATGTGCTTTTGGACCGTGCGATGCCAGCGTCAATTCGGAAGTATGCGGCAAAATCTGAACCCTGTGAGCAGACCTGGCTTTTGAGGCCAGTTTATCAGGCATTTTGTTGCGAAAAAACGGGGTGTGCTCGGAGGTCTCAGAATTTGCCGCATACTTCCGAAAACGCGGTCGATCTGGCTCTTGCTAAAACGATTTAGCAGCGTCGGTTAAGGTGTGGGTTTGCCACCGGGCGAACACTTTTAGCGCTTGGGACTGTATTTTTTGGGCCTCGAAGGGTGGATTTCGCGCTTTTGGTAAAGAAATGGGTGCGTGTTTTGCCGTGTGCCGGCATTGACACAGAAAAAGGGCCCGAAAGGCGAAGCCTTCCGGGCCCTTTGCAATGCAAACATGCTTGCAAGTACGACTTAACGCACCTGAGCGACGTAAGCGACGTTGGTCGAGGAGACCTTGTCCTCGAGCTGGACGCTCATGCGGGGATCGCCGGCGGTAGCGACGGTCAAATCGCCAGCCTCGACGTAGCCGAGCTCCTTAGCGGTCTCGATCGCCTTGACGATCGTGCCGTTGACGGTGCCCTGGGTAATCTCGGCCTGGTGCGGGATAACGCCCCAGTACATGATCATCTGCTGGACGGCCCACTCGTGGCGGGAGAACGCGCAGATCGGCATGTTGGGGCGGAAGTGCGAGATCAGGCGAGCGGTACGACCGGTGGTCGTCGGCACGGTGATGCACTTGGCGCCAACGGTGGTGGCCATGTTCACAGCGGACATACCCACAACGTTGTTGACGACGCGGGTGCCGTGAGCGTCGGCCGGAACCTCGAGCGGAGCGTGGGCCGGGAGGTACTTCTCGGTCTCGAGAGCAATGCTGGCCTGCATCTTAACGGCCTCGACCGGGTACTTACCGGCAGCGGACTCGCCAGAGAGCATAACGGCGTCGGTGCCGTCGTAGATGGCGTTAGCAACGTCGGCAACCTCGGCGCGCGTCGGGCGCGGGTTCTGCTGCATGGAGTCGAGCATCTGCGTAGCGGTGATAACGGGCTTGTAGGCCGCGTTGCACTTGGCGATGATCTCCTTCTGGATGTGCGGAACGAGCTCGGGCTTGATCTCGATACCCAGGTCGCCACGGGCGACCATGATGCCGTCGGAAGCCTCGAGGATCTCGTCGAAGTTCTCGACGCCCAAGGCGCACTCGATCTTCGGGAAGATCGTCACGTGCTCGCCGCCGTTCTCGCGGCAAAGCTCGCGGATGCCGCGGACGGACTCGCCGTCACGGATGAAGGAAGCGGCGATGTAGTCGATGTTCTCGGTCAGGCCAAAGAGGATGTCCTGACGATCGCGCTCGGTGATGGCGGGCAGCGAGATGTTGACGTTGGGCATGTTGACGCCCTTGCGCTCGCCGATCAGGCCGTCGTTCTTAACGACGCAGGTCATGTCCTGGCCGTCGACGGACTCGACCTCGAGGGCAACCAGGCCGTCATCGATCAGGATGAGGGAGCCCTTCTCGACCTCGGAAGGCAGAGCCAGGTAGTCGAGGGAGATGTGCTCAGCGGTGCCGTGGAAATCCTCGGACGTGGGCTGAGCGGTGACGACGATCTTATCGCCGGTCTTGACGGCAACCTTCTTGCCGTCGACCAGAAGGCCGGTGCGGACCTCGGGGCCCTTGGTGTCGAGCAGGATGCCGACAGGCAGACCGAGCTCCTTGGAAATACGGCGGACGCGCTCGATGCGACCGTGGTGCTCGTCGTAGGAGCCGTGCGAGAAGTTAAAACGGGCGACGTTCATGCCCGCCTTGATCATCTCGCGGATGGTCTCGTCGCTATCGCAGGCGGGACCCATGGTGCATACAATCTTAGTGCGCTTGTACATTCAGACCTCCATCTGACATCGTCTTGCGCTGATAGATAAACCATAAGAAATAAAACCGAGATGATTATAACGAAATGCCGACCGAATACCCCAAAAAATCGACCGTATGCCGAAATGGAAGTTCATTTTTTGCGGGAAAAACGGTATATGAAAAATCTTTACCAACCACTCCAACCGCTGCTATCTGGGCGATATGTCAGTTTGGCGATGTGCCGAAGAAAAAACGTTTTACCAATGTTGAGCATCACACGGTCTGCACCGTTGCGTGCGGACCATATTTCCAAACCGATTGTTTTGGCTAGACGCGTCGCTTTGGGGTACCATAGCTCCACTATCAACTGCCGCTCAGCACGGCAGCCTTGATGAGCCCTTGCCCTTCTCCTGGGAATTATGATCGGGCATCAATCTGCTGAGTGGCCCGAATCCCAGGAGGGGACTCTATATGCAAAAGGAATACCTGTCCGCCGCGGCGGAGGTGCTCAGCGACCAAGGTGTCGATGAGAACCTCGGCCTGAGCAACGACGAGGCGTCTTCGCGCCTTGCCAAGACAGGCCCTAACAAGCTCGAGGAAGCCGAGAAGACGCCGCTGTGGAAGCGTTTCTTTGAGCAGATGGCCGACCCCATGGTCATCATGCTGATCGTTGCCGCCGTCATCAGTGCGCTCACGGGCATGGTCAAGGGCGAGCCCGACTTTGCCGATGTTGCCATCATCATGTTCGTCGTTATCGTCAACTCGGTGCTGGGCGTGGTCCAGGAAGCCAAGAGCGAGGAGGCCCTCGAGGCCCTGCAGGAGATGAGTGCGGCGCAGTCCAAGGTGCTGCGCGACGGCAAGCTCGTGCACCTGCCGAGCGCCGAGCTCGTGCCCGGCGACGTGATCATGCTCGAGGCGGGCGACTCCGTCCCGGCCGACTGCCGCGTGCTCGAGAGCGCCACGATGAAGATCGAAGAGGCCGCGCTCACCGGCGAGTCCGTGCCCGTAGAGAAGCACGCCAACGTGATCGAGCTTGCCGCGGGCACCGATGACGTGCCGCTCGGCGACCGCAAGAACATGTGCTACATGGGTTCCACCGTGGTATACGGCCGTGGCCGCGCCGTCGTGGTCGGCACCGGCATGAACACCGAGATGGGCAAGATCGCCGGCGCCCTGGCCGAGGCCAAGGAAGAGCTCACGCCGCTGCAGGTGAAGCTCGCCGAGCTCAGCCGCATCCTTACCATTATGGTGATCGTCATCTGCGTCGTGATCTTTGGCGTTGACATCCTCCGCCACGGCGTGGGCAATGTCCTCACCGACCCGACTGCCCTGCTCGACACCTTTATGGTTGCCGTCTCGCTCGCCGTCGCCGCCATCCCCGAGGGCCTTGTTGCCGTCGTGACCATCGTCCTTTCGCTTGGCGTGACCAAGATGGCCAAGCGCCAGGCGATTATCCGCAAGCTCTCTGCCGTCGAGACCCTTGGCTGCACGCAGACCATCTGCTCCGACAAGACCGGTACCCTTACCCAGAACAAGATGACCGTCGTCAAGCACGAGCTCGCTGCGCCCAAGGAGAAGTTCCTGGCCGGCATGGCGCTGTGCTCCGATGCTCAGTGGGACGAGGAGCTGGGCGAGGCCGTGGGCGAGCCGACCGAGTGCGCGCTCGTCAACGACGCCGGCAAGGCTGGCCTCACTGGCCTGACTGCCGAGCATCCGCGCGTGGGCGAGGCCCCGTTTGACTCGGGCCGCAAGATGATGTCCGTGGTCGTCGAGACCCTGGATGGCGAGTACGAGCAGTACACCAAGGGTGCGCCCGACGTGGTGATCGGCCTGTGCACCCATATCTACGAGGGCGATAAGGTCGTCCCGCTGACCGAGGAGCGCCGCGCCGAGCTCGTGGCGGCCAACAAGGCCATGGCCGACGAGGCCCTGCGCGTACTGGCGCTGGCAAGCCGCACCTACACCGAGGTTCCCGACGACTGCAGCCCCGCTGCGCTCGAGCATGACCTGGTCTTCTGTGGCCTGTCCGGCATGATCGACCCGGTCCGTCCCGAGGTGGCCGACGCTATCCACGAGGCGCACGACGCCGGTATCCGCACCGTCATGATCACGGGCGACCACATCGACACCGCCGTGGCCATCGCCAAGCAGCTGGGCATCGTCGCCGATCGCAGCCAGGCCATCACCGGTGCCGACCTCGATCGCATGAGCGACGAGGAGCTCGACGCGCACATCGAGGACTACGGCGTGTACGCCCGCGTCCAGCCCGAGCACAAGACACGCATCGTCGAGGCCTGGAAGTCGCGCGACCAGATCGTGGCCATGACGGGCGACGGCGTCAACGACGCCCCGTCCATCAAGCGCGCCGACATTGGCGTTGGTATGGGCATCACCGGTACCGACGTCACCAAGAACGTCGCCGACATGGTACTTGCCGACGACAATTTCGCCACCATCATCGGTGCCTGCGAAGAGGGCCGTCGCATCTACGACAACATCCGCAAGGTCATCCAGTTCCTGCTTTCGGCCAACCTTGCCGAGGTGTTCTCGGTGTTTATCGCCACGCTCATCGGCTTTACCATCTTCCAGCCGGTGCAGCTGCTGTGGGTGAACCTGGTCACCGACTGCTTCCCCGCGCTCGCGCTGGGCATGGAGGATGCCGAGGGCGACATCATGAAGCGCAAGCCGCGCAACGCCAAGGACGGTGTCTTTGCCGGACATATGGGTCTGGACTGCGTGGTCCAGGGCCTAATCATCACCGCGCTGGTGCTGGCGAGCTTCTTTGTGGGCGTGTACTTTGACATGGGCTACATCCACATCGCCGATATGATCGCCGGCAATGCCGACGAGGAAGGCGTGATGATGGCGTTCATCACGCTCAACATGGTCGAGATTTTCCACTGCTTCAATATGCGCAGCCGTCGTGCGTCGCTGTTCACCATGAAGAAGCAGAACAAGTGGCTGTGGGCTTCCGCCGCGCTGGCACTGGTGCTGACGGTGATCGTGACCGTGCAGCCGACGCTTGCCGAGATGTTCTTTGGCCCCGTGACGCTTGAGCTCAAGGGCGTTGTCGCTGCCCTGGGCCTGGCCTTCCTGATCATCCCGCTGATGGAGATCTACAAGGCGATCATGCGCGCGGTCGAGAAGGAGTAGGTCGAAAGGCCATCCTTCCCACCGGCCCGACCGCCTGCGGGGTTTCTTCCTCGCTGGTCCTCGCGCTTCGCGCTGCGGGATCGCTCGGAAGAAACCCCTCCCGGCGTCGGGCCTTCGGATAACCTCTCGGGACCATTGGCTGAGGGAAAGTTTGTGAGCTGGTCGGGCTTTGCCCGGCCAGCTCTTTTTGATTTAAAATACCTGCTCAGTTGTGTGGTTTTGTGCTGGGAGGCATCTGTGGGCAAGGCTAAGGCTAAAGCGAAGAAAAAGACGACGGGGGCGCGGGCTAAGCGCGATCGTCGTCGGAAGCTCGCGACCGAGGCTCCCGCGTCTGCCGAGGAGCTGCTGGCGAGCGTGCCGGGACTCGACGCGCTGCAGGACGTTCCGGCGTTTGATGACCTGCCGGTCGATGAAGCTCAGCAGGCTGCCTTTGATGATTTCTGCGCACATGCCGAGGAGCCCGAGCAGATGCAGCTTGGCACCGTGGTGCGCTTGGATCGTGGGTTTCCGCTGGTGGCGACTGCCGACGATACCTTCCGCGCCGAGCATGCCGTGGGATTTGCCAAGTCGCGCGGTGGGGACGAGGTCCTGCTGCCTGCCGTGGGCGATCGTGTGGCGGTGCGCCGCGCTCCCGGGCACGATATGGGCGTGATTGAATGCGTGCTGCCGCGCCGTACGAGCTTTGAGCGTTGGCGCGGCCGTGCCCGCGGAGAGCGCCAGGTGCTCTGCTCCAACGTGGATAGCGTGCTAATCGTGCAGGCGCTCGGTGCCGGTGAGGTGCTGCTCGACCGCGTGGCGCGCTCGCTGGTGTTGGCGCTCGACTGCGATGCCGAGCCGGTGGTGGTACTCACCAAAGCTGACCGCTGCGATGCCGAGGAACTCGAGCGCGATCTGGACCGCGCGCGCCGCCTGGTGGGTCCGGACGTGCGTGTGATCGTGACGTCCTCTGCCGAGGGCCGCGGCCTGGACGAGGTCCGTGCCTGCGTGCCCGCCGGGAGCTGCGCCATGATTCTGGGCGAGTCGGGTGCCGGCAAGTCGACGCTGCTCAAGTCCCTCAACCG
>USDH01000073.1 GCA_900553415.1 uncultured Collinsella sp.
TCCAAAAACGACATTTTCCGACATCTTTGGAGGCTGACGTACATGTTTGGATTGAGCTCACAGCATGAGTGAGTTGATTTACTCACATCCGGTATATTTCCCCACTTCAACGGACATAAGAGTTGGATACCGGCTCAGAGCGAGAGGCCCTCAATGGATACCCCTGTTCTCATTTCGCATAAAACCGCATGGCTTGTCCATCATGCACCCCAGAATTTGGTTCAGTCTCTTGCGCGGCACGACTACCAGATAGGCGCGCAAGGCATCTCCACCCAGCAACGTGCTGCGCGCATACGACAGGCCCTTACCGACTGCGGCATTCCGTCCGATATGCTTAAGACTATCGATATCGCGGTTGTATTCGAATTTGAGCGAATTCGTACCAAAGGCGTCGTTTGCCACATTCTTGGACAAAATATTCCCTACGAGCATATTAACGAGTTGACGCCCGGAATCTTCATCACCGACGAAGCCTTCACCTTCGTGCTCGCTGCCGAGTGGATGGATAGGATCGAATATCTCGAATATGGCTATGAAGTTTGCGGCGATTATCGCATGAGGCTCAATCCCGCCGACCCTTATACCGAGCAACCAGCCACCACCTCCAAGGATGAAATAACCGAACTGCTCGATCGGCACCCCGGCAAACCCGGTGCCACACGTGCACGGCTCGCGCTCAGGCACATCTATGATCACTCGGCCTCGCCTATGGAGACCGCTTCGGCAATCGCCCTCTCGCTCCCAACAAGCGAAGGCGGCGTTGGCATTCGAGGTATCGAACTCAACAAACCGCTCGAGATCCCTCAACGTCTCTGGCATTGCGCCAAAGCTCGAACACTCAAAATCGATGCGCTCTTGACCTATAAGCGCAGGGAGCTCGGTATCGAATATAAGGGCGGTTTTCACGATGAGCTCGAGCGCAAGGGAGCAGATGCGGAGCGAGAGGCCGTTCTCTCCCAAATGGGATATCGAATCGTTACGCTCACTTCGGCTCAGTTCGGCAGCCAGCTCGCCTTTCACCGCGCCATGAACAACATTCGCGAAGCACTCGGCATGCCTCGCTGTACCGACACCGGGTACCAGAGAAAACAAAACGAACTACGCAAGGCACTTATCCGCAACTGGAAAAGCATGCGAGACGAGGAGGCGCCTTTCGAATAGTGCCGCTCCCGTGAGCTCAATCCAAACGTGTACGTCAGCCTCCAAAGATGTCGAAAAATGTCGGTTTTGGAGGCTGACGTACATGTTTGGGGAAGCGTGGGATCGAGACGTATTTCGATAACAAAAAAGCTCCCATTCTTGGGAGCTTTCTCAATCTAAATGGCGGAGGAGGAGGGATTCGAACCCTCGTGACCTTATACAGGCCAAA
Organism: uncultured Collinsella sp.; assembly: GCA_900553415.1. Classification (GTDB taxonomy): domain Bacteria; phylum Actinomycetota; class Coriobacteriia; order Coriobacteriales; family Coriobacteriaceae; genus Collinsella. The sequence goes on from USDH01000073.1 coordinate 1,370, forward strand.
CGGTTTTCGAGACCGCCGCATTCAACCACTCTGCCACCCCTCCGCGTGGGGTAAAAACAAAGCAGGCTCGAAGGCCTGCTTTGGAATTAACTGGCGGAGAGTCAGGGATTTGAACCCTGGAGACGCTTTTGACGCCTACACGATTTCCAATCGTGCTCCTTCGGCCACTCGGACAACTCTCCGTTAAATGCGAAAGTCAGTATACACGAGGAATCGCAAAGTGCAAACAGAAAAGTTGGCATTTTTTAAAACGCGCCGCCGCGCTTGGCGTTGCAGTGGGGTTTGAGGTGCCAAAAAAACGGCTTCCGACCAGCGTGGTTGATTAACTCAATTGTTCAAAAGGGGTATTCATAAGCGACTTGGCAATGATTTTAAAATCTTTGGGCGGCGCTGTGGACCACTGGTATGCATTTTGCGACCACGGCCTTGTGCCCGTTGACCTGCGGCTTGGCTCAGCTTGTCCCCGCGGCACCGTATCTTGTCCACAAATCCGTCAAGCTCTTGGTCGGCATTTGGTTGGAATGCGCATGAAACGTCGTGCGAGTATGGGCATATGTGGAGGTCATGAGGTTGTAGCTGCATATTCTTGCGGCCTGGGAGGTTGAAAGATATTATTACCAAGTCTTTTCCTGCTTCAGGCGCACCTTCACGACCTGAAGCCACATTTGCCCAGAGGAGGTGACAATATGAAGGCTTATGAACTGCTGTTCTTTGTTGACCCGTCGCTCGACCCCGAGACTCGTCTCGCTGTTATGAAGCGTATCGATACCACGATCGCTGAGGGCGCTGGCGAGGTCGACTCCGTTGACGAGTGGGGCAAGCGCAAGCTCGCCTACGAGATCAACGACCTCACCGATGGTGACTACACCCTCATCAACTTCCACGCAGATCCTACCCAGATCGCCGAGCTTGATCGCGTCCTGCGCATCACCGACGCTGTGGTCCGCCACATGATCGTCCGTCGCGACGACCAGGAGTAAGACTGTCGTTTTGGACTGGGCTTGTGCCCCAAGAGGAAGTAGTGAGTTATGAGCATCAATCGAGTGAACATCACCGGTAACCTCACCCGCGATCCCGAGCTGCGCGCCACCGCCGGCGGAACCCAGGTTCTGTCCTTTGGCGTCGCCGTGAACGATCGTCGCCGCAACGCGCAGACTGGCGAGTGGGAGGACTATCCCAACTTTGTCGACTGCACCATGTTCGGCACCCGCGCCGAGGCCGTGAGCCGTTTCCTGGCAAAGGGAAACAAGGTCGCGATCGAGGGCAAGCTGCGCTACAGCTCTTGGGAGCGCGACGGCCAGCGCCGGAGCAAGCTTGAGGTCATCGTCGATGAGATCGAGTTTATGAGCTCCCGTGGTGGCCAGGGTGGCTACGATCAGGGCGGTTACGCCCCCGCAGCTCCCGCGCCCGCAGCACGTCCTGCCGCACCGGTGGCAACGCCGCCCGCGGTCGACGTCTACGATGAGGACATCCCGTTCTAAGGGGTGTTCACCTATTTTTGAGTGAGAGGCGGCTTCGGTTCGCCGAAGTTGCCAAATGAAAGGTATTTTGACATGGCTAATGATTTTTCTGCACGTCAGCCGCGTCGTAAGTACTGCCAGTTCTGCAAGGAGAACACTGAGTTCATCGACTATAAGGACACTCAGCTTCTCCGTAAGTACATGACCGACCGTGGCAAGATTAAGCCCCGTCGCGTCACTGGCGCTTGCACGCAGCATCAGCATGACATCGCCAACGCCATCAAGCGCGCCCGCGAGATGGCTCTCCTGCCGTACACCGTCCCCGTGGTTTCCTCTCGTGGCAACCGCGACCGCGGCTAAGAAGGGAGACGCATCATGAAGGTTATTCTTCTCGATGAGATCAAGGGCAAGGGCGGCGAGGGTGACGTCGTAGAGGTCGCTCAGGGTTACGCTGAGAACTTCCTGTTCCCCAAGAAGCTCGCTGTTGCCGCCACCAAGGGCAACCTCAAGCAGCTTGACGAGCGTCGCAACAACATCGCCAAGCGCGAGGCCGTCCGTCTGGCTACCGCCAACGAGACCAAGGCTGCCCTCGAGGGCAAGCAGGTCACCGTTGACGTCAAGGTCGGCGACGAGGGCATCCTCTTTGGCTCTGTTACCGCCGCTATGATCGCTGACGCCATCAAGGCTCAGCTCGGTATGGACATCGACCGTAAGCGCGTCGAGCTCGGTAAGCCCATCAAGGTTGCCGGTGCCCACACCGTTGCCATCTCGCTGTACCGCGAGATCAAGGCCGAGGTTGTCGTTCTCGTCGGCGTTACCGCCGAGGAGCTCGCTGCCGAGGCTGAGGTCGAGGAGGCCGCTGAGGTCGCCGAGGCCGAGACCGCCGAGGTCGAGACTGAGGCTGCTGCCGAGTAGCATTTGCTGCAACGCAACAATCTTGTTCTAAGAAGGGCGCTCTGGGAAACCGGGGCGCCCTTCTGTTTTTTGCGCTGAGTGAGTGTCATGGTGAACGTTGCGTCGAAGTCCTATATACGGGACCGTTCATCCGTTTCGTTCGGTGATGATTGGCGGCGCGCGGCGCGTTTTGGGACCGTGGCTGATACTATGGATGCTCGCAAGCGATATGAATGAGGATGCTCATGGCATATGACGATAGGGATACCGGACTGACGGTTGAGGACCGCGGCTCAAAGTTGGGTCTTCCCCAAAACCAAGATGCAGAGGCCAATGTACTGGCCGCTATGCTGCTATCGCCCGAGGTGGTCGAAGAGGCCCAGGTCGAGCTGCAGCCCGATGACTTCTACCGGCCCATTCATAAGACCATCTATACCGCGATGGTCGATATGTACAACAGCCGCATTCCCATCGACTCCATCTCGCTGATCGATTACCTGCGAAGCATCAACAAGCTCGATGCCGTGGGCGGCGAAGCGTACATTTTGGAGTTGATGGGTCAGACTCTGTCGCTCGTGAACTGGCAGCACCATGCTGCCATCGTTCGCCGCGACTCGATGCTGCGTGAGTTGATCGGCGCCACCAACGAGATCAATGCGCTGGCCTACAACGCCCCTACCGACACCAAGGAGGTCGTGGAGCTGGCCGAGAGCAAGCTGCTCAAGGTCACGGCGCGCGAGGTCAAGTCGAGCTACAAGACGCTGACCGAGTTTATGGTCGAGGCCTATAACGAGGCCGAGGAAGTGTGCCAGGCCGGTGGTCAGGCTGCGGGCGTGCCCACCGGCTTCCCGTCGCTCGACCGCATGCTCATGGGTTTTCGCGAGGGTCAGCTCATCATCATCGGCGCCCGTCCTGCTGTGGGTAAGACGTCGTTCGCCCTGAATCTGGCGCTCAACGCTGCCGCCGCTGGTTATACCGTCGGCTTCTTCTCTCTGGAGATGTCGGGCAAGGAAATTGCCCAGCGTCTGATTTGCGCCTACGCCATGATCTCGATCAGTGACTTCCGCATGGGCCGCATTAGCCCCGAGCAGTGGGCCAATATCAACGAGGCCACGCAGACCTTGTCTAAGCTCGATATTCTGATTGACGATACGCCCGGCACCACAGTGACCGAGATCCGCGCCAAGAGCCGCCGCATGCTCCACAACAAGGAGAAGGCCATCATCATCCTGGACTACCTGCAGCTGGTGAGTCCTCCGCCGGGACGTCGCTCCGAGAGCCGTACCGTCGAGGTCTCCGAGATGTCGCGTGGTCTGAAGATCATGGCCAAGGAGCTCAAGATCCCGCTCATCGCGCTGTCGCAGCTCTCGCGTCAGGTCGAATCCCGTACCGGCAAGCGTCCGCAGCTTTCCGACCTTCGTGAATCGGGTTCCATCGAGCAAGACGCCGATATCGTTATGTTCTTGGACCGCTCCGCCGACGAGGCCGAAGCCTCGCGCGACGATCGACCCGACGAGGGCGTTACGCGTATCGTCGTGGCCAAGAACCGTTCGGGCCCGATCGGCGACGTCGACCTGATGTTCCTGCCGGCATCCACCAAGTTCTATGAGCTTGATGGGGCACATGCCGAGGAGTAGGACAGGCGCCCGTTGCACGGGTATACTGGGAATGTTTTGTGCTTCTGCGTGCCAGCGTGGCGCGTAGACAGTCCATGAATGTAAGGAGTAAACATGCCGTCAACCGTTTTGGTCGGTGCCCAGTGGGGCGATGAGGGCAAGGGTAAGATTTGCGACCTGGTCGCCGGCGACTTCGATGCCGTCGTGCGCTACTCGGGCGGCAACAACGCCGGTCACACCATCGTCGTCAACGGCAAGAAGTACGGCCTGCACCAGGTGCCTTCCGGCATCATGTATTCCGACCACGTGTCGGTGATCGGTAACGGCTGCGTCGTCAACCCCAAGGTTGTCCTTGAGGAGATTGACATGTTCGAGGTCGACGGCATCACCACCAAGAACCTCAAGATTAGCGGCAACGCGCATGTCATCATGCCGTACCACATCGACCTGGATGGCGCCTTTGAGCAGAAGCTCGGCAAGAAGAACATCGGTACCACCAAGCGCGGTATCGGTCCGTGCTATCAGGACAAGATGGCCCGCATTGGTCTGCGCATGCAGGACATGCTGGACGAGACGCTGTTCCGCGACAAGCTGGAGACCGCTCTCGCCCGCGTGAACCCCGAGCTCGAGCTCATCTACAACCTGCCCACCTACACCGTGGACCAGATTTGCGACGAGTACCTGCCGATGGCCGAGCGCCTGCGTCCCTACATCACCGAGACGAGCCTGCTGCTCAACAACATGATCGATGAGGGCAAGAACCTGCTGTTTGAGGGCGCCCAGGCCACGCTGCTCGACATCGACCACGGCACCTATCCGTACGTGACGTCTTCCAACTGCACCGCCGGCGGCGCCATCACCGGCTCCGGCGTGGGCATGAAGAACGTCGACCGCGTGCTGGGCGTCATGAAGGCCTACATCACCCGCGTCGGTTCGGGCCCCATGCCCACCGAGCTTTCCTATGAGTCCGAGGCCGGCCACACGCTGACCGAGGAGGGCTATGAGTACGGTGTGACCACCGGTCGCCGTCGTCGCTGCGGCTGGTTCGACGGCCCCATCGCCAACTACGCCTCACGCGTCAACGGCCTCACCGATATCGCCCTGACCAAGCTCGACGTGCTTTCGGCCTTCGACACCATCAAGGTGTGCGTGGCCTACGACGTCGATGGCGAGCGCTACACGAGCGTGCCCGAGCACCAGGTGCGTTTTGAGCATGCCAAGCCCATCTACGAGGAGCTCCCCGGCTGGAAGTGCGACATCACCGGTTGCCGCAGCTTTGATGAGCTGCCGCAGGAGGCTCAGGACTACGTGGCGTTTATCGAGGATCTGGCACACACCCGCGTGACGTTCATTGGCGTCGGCGCCGGTCGCGAGCAGATCATCAACCGATTCTGGAAGTAATCGGGACTATTTGGTTATTGCGATATACCCCTTTGCAGCCCGGACGGGCGGCCGAGGGGTATATTTGCTTGCAAAGGGCTCGCGCGGAGCGGGCCATTCATCCATAGAGGAGGCACCCTTGAAGGCGGACACTCAAACCATCGACATCCTGTTGTTGGGCAGCGGCGGCCGTGAGCATGCTTTGGCAGCTAAGCTCGCGGCATCACCGCGCGCCGGCAAGCTCTACATCGCGCCGGGCAACGGCGGCACCGCGAGCTGTGGCGAGAACGTTGTTCTCGACGACTGCGATCCTGCGGCCGTGGCGGCGTTTGCGCAGAGCCACGGATGCGGACTCGTGGTAATTGGCCCCGAGGCTCCGCTCGTGGCGGGCGTGGCCGACGCCGTGCGCGCGGCGGGTATTCCCTGCTTTGGCCCGGGTGCCGAGGGCGCTCAGATGGAGGGCTCCAAGCTGTTCTCCAAGCAGCTCATGGAGCGTGCGGGTATTCCGACGGCAGTCTACGGCTCATTTACCGACGAGGCTTCGGCGCTCGCCTACGTGCGCGAGCAGGGTGCCCCGCTGGTCGTGAAGGCCGACGGCCTTGCCGCGGGCAAGGGCGTTATCGTGGCGACCGAACTTGAGCAGGCCGAGGAGGCCGTGCGCGAGTGCTTTGGCGGCACCTTTGGCGATGCCGGCAACACCGTGGTCATCGAGGAGATGCTGACCGGTCCCGAGTGCTCGCTGCTTGCCTTTACCGACGGCAAGACCGTGCGCCCCATGGCCACCTCGCAGGACCACAAGCGCGCGCTCGAGGGCGACAAGGGCCCCAACACCGGTGGCATGGGCGTCTACAGCCCGGTGCCCATCGTGACCGACGAGGAGCACGCCACGATGGTGAAG
>USDH01000074.1 GCA_900553415.1 uncultured Collinsella sp.
CTGCGGCCCCGAGGAGTGCATGCCTGCCGACGATGTCATCGAGGCCTGCAAGCCCATCGCCGAGGCCAACGGCTGCACCATCAAGCTGACCACCGACGTCAAGGACGGCGTCACCGGTGCCGACGTTATCTACACCGACGTGTGGGTCTCCATGGGCGAGCCTGACGAGGTCTGGGCCGAGCGCATCGCTCAGCTCACCCCGTATCGTGTTACCTCCGAGGTCATGGCTATGGCCAACCCGGGTGCCATCTTCCTACACTGCCTGCCCAGCTTCCACGACACCAACACCACGATTGGCGCAGAGAAGTGCGAGCAGTTCGGCATCACCGAGCAGGAGGTCACCGACGAGGTCTTCGAGAGCCCCGCTTCCAAGGTCTTCGACGAGGCCGAGAACCGCATGCACACCATCAAGGCTGTCATGTACGCTACGCTCAAGTAAGAGCTTCTAGCATCTCGCTCGGGGTGCATTGCTGCGCACCCCGAGCGCTTTTGTCTGGTAAAAATCTCGCACCGAGCGACATGCACGGCACGGAAGAGCCGCTTCGGGTGAGATCAGTAAATGATTTATGAAGGGGGGATGAGAACTATGACTGAGACCGCTAAGAAAAAGCGCGGTATGCCTTCATCGTTCACCATTCTTCTTGCTCTGCTGGCAATTGTCGCGGTTGTTACCGTTATCGTCTCCGGTACGTCCGGTGGCGCGGTTACCGCTGCCCGCCTGAGCGATTTCTGCACCGCCCCGGTCAAGGGCTTCGCTGACGCTCTGCCCGTCTGCCTCTTCGTTATGATCCTCGGCGGCTTCCTCGGCATGATGACCGAGACCGGCGCCCTGGACAACGGCATTGCCGTTCTGGTGCAGAAGCTTAAGGGCAATGAGATCATGCTCATTCCCGTGCTGATGCTCATCTTCTCCCTCGGTGGTACCACCTATGGTATGTGCGAGGAGACCGTTCCCTTCTACGCCCTGCTCGCCGCTACCATGATGGCTGCTGGCTTCGACCCCATGGTCGGCGCCGCTACCGTCCTGCTCGGCGCTGGCTGCGGCTGCCTCGGCTCCACGGTTAACCCGTTCGCCGTCGGCGCTGCCGTCGACGCTCTGACCGGTGTTGGCATTGAGGTCAACCAGTCCATCATCATCGGCCTCGGTGCCGTCCTGTGGATTGTTACCACTGCCATGTCCATCTTCTTCGTCATGAGCTATGCCAAGAAGGTCAAGGCTGACAAGGGTTCCACCATCCTTTCGATGCAGGAGCTCAAGGACGCCGAAGAGGCTCACGGCAAGGCTGCTTCCGAGGTTAACAAGGAGGTCAAGCTCACCGGTCGTCAGAAGGGTGTTCTGATCGCCTTTGCCTTCACCTTCGTCGTCATGATCGTCGGCTTCATCCCGCTGGCCGACCTCAACGAGGGCGTCGCCAACTTCTTCGATGCTGGCGCTGTCTATGACGCCGACGGTAACGCCATCGTTCAGGGTTGGTCTGCCCTGATCACCGGCCTGCCCATTGGCCAGTGGTACTTCGACGAGGCTTCCACCTGGTTCTTCCTCATGGCTATCCTGATCGGTATCATCGGTGGCCTGTCCGAGAAGCAGATCGTCAACACCTTCATCACCGGCGCTGCCGACATGATGTCCGTTGTCCTCGTCATCGCTCTTGCCCGTGGTATCTCCGTCCTCATGGCTAGCACCGGCCTCGACGTCTACGTCCTCGACGCTGCCGCCAATGCTCTGGCTGGCCTGTCCGGCGTGATCTTCGCTCCCATGAGCTTCCTGGTCTACTTCGGCCTGTCCTTCCTGATCCCCTCGACCTCCGGTATGGCTACTGTCTCCATGCCCATCATGGGACCGCTGGCTGTTAAGCTCGGCTTCTCGCCCGAGGTCATGGTCATGATCTTCTCCGCCGCCATCGGCGTCGTGAACCTGTTCACCCCGACCTCTGGTGCCATCATGGGCGGTCTCGCTCTGGCTAAGATCGAGTGGACGACCTGGCTCAAGTTTGCCCTTAAGCTCATCGTCGCTCTCTCCGTCGTCTGCGCCATCATTCTGACCGTCGCCTGCGTGATGCTCTAAGTACCTCTTGGGTACCCCACGGAACCTTGACGATCCTGCAAAGGATCACCTGGTCATCGTCTGTCCGGTGGGGTAACCCCACCGGTAGACTCCTACCTTTAGCCTCCTCCCGTTCCGTGCGCGGGAGGGGGCGCTCTTGTGTTCCGGCGTTTTACCAAACGCCGGAATCACTCGACGCTGCAAGCCCGCCAGAGCGGCAATCTGCCTTTCAACTTCGGCGGCATGACCAGAAGGTCAATGCCGCCTCGTTTCAAGGCACCTTGCTCGCTCTGGCGGGCTTTCGCTGTCGTTGCCAAGGTATCGGCGTTTCCTTGGCTGTCAAGCTGGATGTAGTCATTGGGGACGTTCTTAAACGACTAGTCGTCGGGGACGTTCTTGTTTGACTGGTCGTTTGATCCCTTGGGGACACTCCTAGTTTTGGTGCAAGGGGGACAGGTTGCTTTGCACCAAGTTGGTGCGACAGTCGTCTCTTTTATGTTTCCTTTAGCCGTTGCTGCCTAGGATGGGGGTTAGTCGGTAGGAAGGGAGCGCCTGTATGGACGATGCGAGCGAGCGTGCAATCGAAGAGGACATGCTCGATCAGTTCAACTACTTTGATGATGAGGACGAGGAGCTGATCGACCGTCGCGAGCCAGCGCCGCTTGATTGCTTTGATCTGGTCGATGAAGAGGCTGATGAGGTTGAGGGTGAATCAGTGGAGCCCCCACAGCCTGCGCACCGTGATTCGTTGCTCTCAAGAGCTCCCATGCACCACGGCGTTCGTGCCGGCGCGCTCCATATGAAAACTGACTGGCACCAGATCGTGACGGCAGGCGATGAGCTTGCCGTCGATGCGCCGCTCACCGATAAGTCATCCATCATCTGCCGCACCGGCATGCTTATGCTTGCAAGCGGAACAGGTGCCTGGCGCGTGCGCGATACCATGAATCGTGTTGCTGCCGTACTCGGCGTCACGATTCACGTCGACCTGAGCCTTCTGTCGTTTGAGTGCACTTGCATCGAAGATGGCCACTGCTTTAACGAGGTTGTCAGCCTGCCCACAACGGGAGTCAATACCCATCGCATTTGGATGATGGAGAGCTTCTTAAAGGAAATCGAGACGTATGGGCGCCGGTTTACCGTGCACGAGTACCATGAGATGCTCAAGACAGTTGAGAGCTCAAAGCCCGATTACACTCCCTGGCAGCAGGGGCTTGCCGCGGCCTGTGCCTGCGGCGCTTTCGTCTTTTTGCTCGGCGGCGGCCCCATCGAGATGGCCTGTGCATTCGTGGGCGCTGGTGTCGGCAACTTTGCTCGCTCCCATATTCTCAAACAGGGTCTTGGCCAGTTCAGTGCGCTGACGACCGGCGTCGCGCTTGCTTGTATCTCGTATCTGTTGGCATTGCTCGGCCTTGGCCAGGTCGTACCGGGGGCAATGTCGCACCAAGAAGGCTATATCGGCGCCATGCTCTTTGTGATTCCCGGCTTTCCCCTCATCACGGCGGGACTCGACATCGCTAAGCTCGACATGAGGAGCGGTATCGAACGTCTGTCATATGCCGTCTCGATTATTGTGATGGCGACGCTCGTAGGTTGGATGGTTGCCGAGTGTGTGGGCCTGGCGCCGGACGACTTTGCCCCGCTCGGCCTCTCGCCGCTTGCTCTTACGCTCTTGCGCGTGGTGATGAGCTTCGTTGGCGTATTCGGCTTCTCGGTGATGTTCAACAGCCCGGTAAAGATGGCCGCGGCAGCTGGGCTGATCGGCGCCGTGTCCAATACCCTGCGTCTGACCCTTGTCGATGCGCCGACGCTGCTTCCCTTCTTGGGTCTCAGCGCGGGAATGCCTCCCGAGGCGGCTGCATTTATCGGGGCGCTCGTATCGGGTCTGCTGGCAAGTTTGGCCGAAGTCAAGCTCACCTACCCGCGCATCGCTCTCACGGTGCCTTCGATTGTCATTATGGTGCCTGGTCTGTATCTCTACCGCTCTATGTATTACATGTGCACCTTCGACACGGTCAATATGCTCGGCTGGTTTGTGCGCGCGGTGCTCATCGTGGCGTTTCTGCCCGTTGGCTTGGGCGTGGCGAGAACTCTCACCGATCCTCGCTGGCGCCACACCAGCTAATTGGTGCAAGGGGGACAGGTCACATTGCACCAAGTTGGTGCAGATGAACCTGTCCCCCTTGCACCAAATGAGTTGCGGTGAAATAGGGACCGAATTGCTGCTTAAAGGGTCAAAACAGTCCGTATTCCACCGCAACTTATGGGGTCGGGGGATTATTGGTGCCCTGCATCTTCATAAACTCAACGCTTACGAAGCGCATGCGTTTCGTGCTAGGCTGGTTCCACCACATAAGTAGTCGCAGACGCACGTACCACGGGCGGGCGAGATGAAGTCCCAACAGCTCCATCTTGCCCGCCCATTTTTGTTGCGTGGTGTTGCGGCGTAACACAGAAAGGATTTCGCCCTTTATGCCTATCAACAAACGAGAGAGCCTGCTGTTCACCTTTATCATGTGCTTTTGCATGGTGCTCTGGATGAGCATCTACAACGTTGCCCTGCAGCATGGGGCCATCAACGGCGAGGTTGTTGCCGCCGCGTGGCTCGGCTTCCCCGTTGCCTACATTTTTGCCATGTGCTGCGACTGGTTTGTTGCCAGCCCCCTTGCCAAGGGTTTCGCCTTTAAATTCCTGGTCACGCCGGGCAAGAGCTCGCCGCTTGCCATGACGCTCGCCGTCAGCTCCTGCATGGTCGTACCCATGGTCATCATCATGTCGCTCTACGGCGCGTGCGAAGGCCTGTTCCATATGCCCGGCGGCCCGCTTGCCAATTTGCAGGCGCTGCCGATGATGTGGCTCGTCAACATTCCGCACAACTTTATCATGGCCCTGCCCTGGAACTTGCTGGTGGCTGGTCCGGTTGCTCGCTTTGTCTTCCGCCGTGCTTTCCCCATGGGAACCGTCTTTGAAGAGCAGCATATGGAGCTCGTGCGCATGCCTGGCGCTCCCGTTGCCGATGCCGTCAACGACGTTGCCGAGAGCATGGACGCCGAGCCTGCCTGCTAGGCAACAGCCTCTAACCTAGAGCGCCCGCCGCACCCGGCGATTCCTTTTTTGTAGACGTTGTCGTATGGCTGCATGCGGAAAAGGCCCCAGCGGTTAACATATACTCCATATGGGTAAAGAGACCAAAGCGCCGCCACGAGTGGCGCTTTGCGTTTGAAAAACTAGCTCGTCTAAGAGGAACTAGCATGTTAGACCGTTTTACCGATCGCGCGCGCAAGGTCATGTCCATGGCCAAGCAAGAGGCGCTCGATCTGCACTCAAATAAGGTGGGCACCGAGCACCTGCTGCTTGCGCTCGCTAAGGAGGACGAGGGTATTGCCGCCGAGGCACTGCGCTCGCTCGATATCTCCTACGATGACATCATGGATACCCTCAAAGAGGTCCAGACCACGGTTCCCGAGCCCAGCGAGGAGACCGAGGCTGCCAAGCTCGCCTTTACGCCGCTCGTCATCAGCGTGATGGAGCGCTCCTTCCGCGTGGCACGCGAGAACAACCAGACCTACGTTTCGACCGAGCACTTGCTGATCGGCATCGTCGAAGAGGGCAACGGCATGGCCATGGACATCCTCATGCGCCTGGGCGTGTCGTCTGCTTCCATTAAAAAGGCCATCGAAAAGCTCACTGCCAAGGATCAGGACAAGAAGCGTCCGCTCGCTGGCGCTGGCGCTGGTCGTCCCGGTGCGGGCCTGCCGTTCTTTAGCGGCTCGGATGCCTCTCAGCAAAAGGGGAGCGGCACCGACACGCTCAAGCAGTTCGCCACCAACCTCACGCAAAAGGCGCGCGACGGCGAGCTCGATCCCGTGATTGGCCGCGAAAAGGAAGTCCAGCGCATGATGGAGATCCTTTCGCGCCGCACCAAGAACAATCCGCTTATCTTGGGTGACCCCGGCGTGGGCAAGACGGCCATCGTCGAGGGCCTGGCACAGCAGATCGCTGCCGGCAACGTGCCCGAGAATCTTATGAACCAGAATATCTGGACGCTCGATCTGCCGGGTCTTGTTGCGGGCGCCAAGTATCGCGGTGAGTTTGAGGAGCGACTCAAGAACGTGATCCAGGAGGCGACCGAAGCCGACGACGTCATCTTGTTTATCGACGAGATGCACACCATCATCGGTGCCGGTTCTGCCGAGGGTTCTATCGATGCGAGCTCTATGCTCAAGCCCGTGCTCGCGCGCGGTGCCTTCCAGATTATCGGCGCCACCACGGCCGAGGAGTTCCGCAAGTACCTCACCAAGGACCCGGCCTTCGAGCGTCGCTTCCAGACCATCGATGTCGAGGAGCCGAGTGTCGAGGACACGGTCAAGATTCTGACTGCGCTCAAGCCGCGCTACGAGGAGCACCACCATGTGCGCTATACGCAGGGTGCTATCGAGGCCGCCGCGAACCTTTCCAACCGCTACATCCAGGATCGCTTCCTGCCCGATAAAGCCATCGACCTCATCGACGAGGCCGGTGCCCGCGCTCGCATCGCCGCGAATCGCGCGCCCGAGCCGGTGCGCGAGGCCGAGCATCGTATAGAGGAGCTCAAGGCCGCCGCGCAGGAGGCCACCGAGAGCGATGACATGAACAAGGCCGCCGAGATCACCGAGCAGCAGAAGGCTGCCGAGATTGAACTCGCCGAAGCCAAGGCCGCCTGGACCGCCGAGCTCGACGCCAGCCCGCTCACCATCGACGTGAGTCAGATTGCCGACATCGTGTCCGTGACCTCTGGCGTGCCGGTTTCCTCGCTCACCGAGAGCGAGAGCCGGCGCCTGCTGCAGACCGAAAGCGTGCTCAAGACGCGCATCATCGGTCAGGACGAGGCAGTCGAGGCCGTCGCCAAGGCCGTGCGCCGCAGCCGTTCGCCGCTCAAGGACCCGCGTCGCCCCGGCGGCAGCTTTATCTTCCTGGGTCCCACCGGCACAGGCAAGACCGAGCTCGCCAAGACGCTCGCCGAGTACCTCTTTGGCAGCAAGGACGCGCTCATCAGCTTCGACATGTCCGAGTTCGGTAGCGAGTTCGAGGTCTCCAAGCTCATCGGTAGCCCTCCGGGTTACGTGGGTCACGACGAGGGCGGTCAGCTTACCAAGGCCGTTCGTCGTCACCCGTATTCGGTCGTGCTGTTCGACGAGATCGAGAAGGCGCACCCCGATATCTTCAACATCTTGCTGCAGGTGCTGGAGGAGGGCCGCCTGACCGATAGCCGGGGCAAGACGGTCGACTTCCGCAACACCGTGATCATCATGACGTCCAACGTGGGCGCCCGCGAGATCGCGCAGGATGCGAGCGTGGGCTTTGGCACCACCGGCGAGCAGGGTCTCACGTCGAGTGAGATCCGCGGCCGCGCGATGGGCGAGCTCAAGCGCCTGTTCCGCCCCGAGCTGCTCAACCGTATCGACGATATTGTGGTGTTCCAGAAGCTCTCGGGCGAGAACCTGACTAAGATTGCGCACCTGCTGGTGGACGATCTGCGCCAGCGCCTGATCGCAAACG
>USDH01000075.1 GCA_900553415.1 uncultured Collinsella sp.
CGCCGGTATCGCGACCACCGGCCGCGTTGCCTTCGCGAGCACCTTTGCCATGTTCGCAGCCGGCCGCGCTTTTGAGCAGGTCCGTAACTCCATCGGCTACCCGCACCTCAACGTTAAGATCGGTGCCACGCACGCCGGTATCTCGGTGGGCGAGGACGGCGCCACGCACCAGTGCTGCGAGGATATCGCCCTCATGCGCGTCATCCCCGGCATGACCGTGATCGTTCCCGCCGACGACGTCGAGGCCCGCGCCGTGACGCGCGCCGCCTACGAGTGCGACGGTCCGGTGTACATGCGCTTCGCCCGTTTGGCCTCGCCGGTTATCAACGACCCCGAGACTTACAAGTTCGAGTTGGGTAAGGGCATTGTCATGCGCGAGGGCGCCGATGTGACCATCATCGCCTGCGGCCTGATGGTCGGCGAGGCTCTCGAAGCCGCCGAGCAGCTCGCCGCCGAGGGCATCGACGCCGAGGTCATTAACATGCACACCATCAAGCCCATCGATGCCGACCTGATCGTCAAGAGCGCCACCAAGACCGGCCACGTCGTGACTGTCGAGGAGCACTCTGTGATCGGTGGCCTGGGCAGCGCCGTTGCCGACGTCCTGTGCGAGCAGTGCCCGACGCCGCTCAAGAAGATCGGCGTCAACGACACCTTCGGCGAGTCCGGCCCGGGCGCCGAGCTCCTGCACAAGTACGGCCTGGATGCCGCCAACATCGTGGCAACCACCAAGGAGTTCTTGGCCTAGGGCAAGACGAGGCAAAGTATCGCTTCAGCAACCGTATGCAATCCAAAACAGGGGCGTCCTCAAAGAGGACGCCCCTGTTTTTTTGTCGGCAACAAACAAATTAGGCCCGCACCAAGTAAGGGCTTTCTCCGGGAAACGGGCCCAGACCAGCAAAGTGCAATTCAGACCCTCCCAACTTTGTGTGCACGGCATCTCAAGCTGGTGCGTCGGCCCCCTAGTGGTCGCAGGCCGGACACAGGGTTACTTTCCAAATCTTTCCGCAGGACGGAGGAGCCCCCGCCGCACGTAGTGCGCAGCGGAGGCTCCGACATGTCCGAGGACGATTTGGAAAGTAGCCCTGTGTCCGGCCGGAGGGACCCAAACACGGCCATGCTTCTTATGTGCAGCAAAGCTAATGCTGCTAAAATATTAAGCGCTCATGTAGTTTAAACGCACGACGATAAGGAGCACCAGTGGGTAACCACTTCCGTACCTCCGGTGCGGGCGATGATGCCCCCAAGACGCAGACGGGCGTCCAGGGCAGTCGTTTCGCCACTCCGGATTCAGAGGGCCAGCCTGTTGCTCAGGCCCCCGTTCAGCCGGCAGATCAGGCACAGCCGGCATCCGATCCCTTTGCCTACAATCCAACCAGCGATGTCGCGCTTTCCGGCGCGGCGGGTTTTGAGCCCGTTCAGGCCGTGACCGCTCGCGTGGAGCAGCCTCAGGCTGGCGCCGCCACGCCGCAGCCTACCATGGCCGGCATTCCCGACCCCATGGCCCCTGCGACGCCGGCTCCTCAGCCTGCGCAGTCCGGTCTCTTTGCCGCCATTCCCGATCCCACGCAGCCTGCTGCCCCGGTGGTCGAGAGCGATCAGGCCGCCGAGGTCGCAAGCCTCGATAACGCGCTCAACAACCCCGATTTTACGTCGGTGTTTGCGCCCATCGATCCGCAGGCCAGCCGCAAGAAGATGGCCAAGCAGGCCGGTGTCGAGCCCGTCATCCTTATGGAGCATGTCACCAAGATCTATCCGGCACAGCCCAACAAGCCTGCACTCGACGACATCAACATCGAGATCTATCCGGGCGAGTTCGTCTTCCTGGTCGGTCATTCCGGCTCGGGTAAGACCACGCTGCTGTCGACGCTCAACCGCGACGTCAAGCCGACGAGTGGCCGCATCCTGGTTGCCGGTCAGGACCTCATGAAGATCAAGAACCGCAAGGTTCCGTTCCTGCGCCGCCAGATTGGCGCCGTGTTCCAGGACTTTAAGCTTCTGCCGCAAAAGACCGCCTACGAAAACGTGGCGTTTGCCCTGCAGTGCATCGGCAAGCCCAAGGGCGTCATTCGCAGCCAGGTGCCCGAGGTGCTGCGTCTGGTCGGTCTTGCCGATCAGATGGACTCGCTGCCCGACCAGCTTTCCGGTGGCGAGCAGCAGCGCGTCGCCGTCGCCCGCGCTATGGTCAACCGTCCGCCGCTGCTGATCTGCGACGAGCCCACGGGTAACCTCGACCCGGCGATCTCGCTGGGCATCATGAAGCTGCTCGAGCGTATTAACCGCACCGGCACCACCGTGATCGTCGCCACGCACGACCGCGAGATGGTCGATAGCATGCACCGTCGCGTGATCGCCCTCGAGGGCGGCCACGTTATCCGCGACCAGGAGAGGGGAGGTTACGGCAACTATGGCACCAACTAACGTGGGCTACTCCTTCAAAGAGGCAATCAGTCACTTCTTCCGTAACTGGACTACCTCGCTCGGCGCCGTCATCACGATCTTCCTTTCGCTGTTTATCATCGGCCTGTTCATCATGGGCTCCGCGATGCTGAACTCCGTGATCGGCACCGTCGAGGATCAGGTTGTCATCAACGCGTTCATTAGCGATGACGCCGATCAGGCCGATGTTCAGGCTTTTGAGGCCGAGCTTAAGACGTGGAATAACGTCAAGTCCGTGACCTATAAGGACAAGGACGACGCGCTGGCCGAGTATACGAGCAAGATGTCGGGCAACGCCGACGCCACCATGAGCGCGCTCGATGGCCAGAACCCGCTGCCGGCTTCGTTTGCAATTGAGATGGACGATCCGTCCAAGGTCGAGAGCACGGCCCAGAAGCTCAAGAAGAACGCCGACTTCCAGAAGATCGCGGATGACGGCGACGTCAACGCGAGCGTGCTGTACGGCCAAGAGGAAGTGAGCCGCCTGTTCCAGGTGACCAACTACATCCGTATCGCCGCCGTGGTGCTCGTTGGCCTTCTGACCTTTATCGCATTCATCTTCATCAACAACACGATTCGCCTGTCCATCACGGCGCGTCGTCGTGAGATTGCGATTATGCGTCTGGTCGGCGCCAGCAACGGCTTCATTCGCGGCCCGTTTATCACCGAGGGCGTACTGCAGGCCATTTTGGGCTCGCTGCTTTCCATCGGCGTTCTGGAGCTGCTGCGCAATCTGATGATTCCGCGTTTGCAGGAGAGCATCGGCTGGATGTCGTTTGCCCTGCCGATGCAGTACTACCTGGTGACCTATGCTGCGCTGATTCTGGTCGGCGTGATTATCGGCCTCTTTGGTTCTGCCATCGCCATGCGTCGCTACCTGCGCGTGTAGGCATGCCTGGAATTCATCCCTTCCAACGGGTCGTCTCTTATGGGGCGGCCCGTTTTTTGTCCCCTAGGGACCATTTGGGTAGACTCTTGGGATGTAAACGGCAATCGATAGTTAGGAGGCGCCATGGGGCGCAATAACAAGCATAAGCGTGGAGCTCGCAATAAGCGCGGGCCGGTGCGCAGCGACCGCCGTCCGAGCCTGACCGGGCGCGTGCAGCTCCATGAGCACAGTGCCTATGTCATAACCGAGAATGGCGACTACAAGGTCATGGGCCGCGGTAAGCGCGAGATCATGGATGGCGATACCGTTGCCGTGAGCATTAAGAACAGCCCGCATGGCGAGCGTCGCGCCGTGATCGAGGGCGTGGTTGAGCGCGCGGCTATAAGCGTGGTGGGCACGTACCAGACCGCCGGTCCGCTCGGTGTGATTGAGCCGCTCGATTCGCGCCTGAAGGCCGACTTCTTCATTTTGCCCGAGGATACCTCGGCGGATCGTCTGGGTGTCCACCCGGGTGATGCTGTTGTCGCGCGCATTTTGACCTACCCGACGCGCCTGGAATCGGGCACTGTGACGATCGAACGCCGCATTGGCGGAGATGACGCGCCCGATTTGGGCGTTCAATATGTGATGGCGCGTTACGGCTATACCGATAGCTATCCCGAGGCCGCGCTAGACGAGGCCGAGGGGCTTTCGCTCGATGTGTCCGCGGCGCTTAAGGACCCGCTCCGCCGCGATCTGCGCGACCGCTTTGTCATCACGATCGACCCGGTCGACGCACGCGACTTTGACGATGCCATTTCGCTGGAGCGTACGCCCGAGGGTGGCTACAAGCTGGGCGTGCATATCGCCGACGTTTCACACTATGTGGCTTGGGACGGGCATATCGATCTTGAGGCTCGCCATCGTACGACATCGGTTTATCTGGCCGATCGCGTGCTTCCCATGCTGCCCGAACGCCTGTCCTGTGACCTGTGCTCGCTTCGCCCTGACGAGGACCGTCTTGCGTTTACCGTCGATATCGAGCTCGATGAGCAGGGTCGCGTGCGGCATTACAATCCGTATCCCAGCGTAATTCGCTCGCGTGTGCGTATGGACTATGACGGCGCCGAGGCGCTGCTGGTGCGTGCCGGCGCGGTTGAGTATTCGGTGCTGGAAGGCGCCGCTGAAGATGTTGCGGCCGCTGAGACCTCGCGCGAGGAAGCGCTTGAGCGCGGTCTTGCGTGCGAGGAGACCGCCCGCGGCTACAACATCGACCTCGGCGATTTCCTTGTCGCCGCTAACGAACTCGCCGAACTTCGCCGTCGCATTCGTCGTGCTCGCGGCTCAGTCGATTTTGACACGGTCGAGATTCGCGCTCTATTGGATGAGGACGGAGCACCCGTGCAGATTGTGGCGCGCGAGCGTTCGTGTGCCACGTCGCTTATCGAGGAAGCCATGCTACTCGCCAACGAGTGCGTTGCAGAGTGGCTGGCAGACCGTGATATCGAGGCCTGCTATCGCGTGCATGAGGATCCGAGCCCCGATAGCCTGCACGGTGCCGCCGTTGCGCTGGCGCAGCTAGGCATCATCGACGATCGCCGTGCTGCCGGTATTGCCCTGGGGAGTCCCGATGAGCTGCAGGCTGCAGTCGATGCTGCCGCCGGTACGGCCAACGCACCGCTCGTCAACACGCTGCTTCTGCGCAGCATGCAGCGCGCGCTGTACAAGCCGCGCAACGAGGGCCACTTTGCGCTCGCCGCGCCGTGCTACTGTCACTTTACGAGTCCCATCCGTCGCTACCCCGATCTGGTGGTGCACCGCGTACTCAAGCTGCAGTTGGCCTATGAGCAGCTCGGCGGCAAGGACGCCTTGGTCCGTACGCCGCGGCTGATCGGCAAGGGGCGCGAGTCGCTGCCGCGCATTCTGCCGCAGATCTGCCGCGCATGCAGCGATGCCGAGCGCGCGGCAGATGCCGCCAGCCATGCGACGCAAAAGATCAAGATTGCCCAGTACTATGAGGACCGTCTGGGCGAGCGTTATGCCGGAACCGTCTCGTGGGTTAGCAGCATGGGCCTCTTTGTGCGCTTGGACCTGACGCAGGTCGAAGGCTTGGTTTCGATCAAGAGCCTGGGCAACGAGTGGTTCGAGTTCGACGAGGATGCGCTTACGCTGACGGGCGCCGACACGGGGACTCGCTATGAACTGGGCCAGCGCGTGATTATCGAGGTCTCGCGCGTCAATACCACGCGTGGGCACTTGGACTTTAAGCTTATCCATTAGCCAAATCCCGACTCATGGTGGGGGAGCGGAGGGCGGTCTTTCGGGACCGCCCTTCGCATTTGAATCGTGGCTACCTTGCCGTCTGCTCGGCCGACCGCTTACCTGCTATTTGAGAGGTAAAACCTACCAAAATAAACCTGTCCCTTTTTGGCAGGTTTACAAGAAAGCGGGGATGAGATGGCGACGGTGTACGGTTATGCGCGGGTGAGTTCGCGCGATCAGAACCTTAATCGGCAGCTGGATGCGCTGGGCGCCTATGGCGTGGGCTCGGCGAATATTTATGCCGACCATGCGAGCGGCAAGGACTTCGATCGACCGCGTTATCGCGAGCTGCTACACGTCCTGGGAGACGGGGACGTGCTGGTGGTGCTTTCTATCGACCGACTTGGTCGTAATTACTCCGAGATTCTTGAGGAATGGCGACGCATTACCAAGGAGCTCGGGGTTGCCATTGTGGTGTTGGATATGCCATTGCTTGACACGCGCGTCAGGGCCAGCGGCGCGCCGGATGTGACCAACACCCTGATTGCCGATATTGTGCTGCAACTGCTGAGCTACGTGGCGCAGGTGGAGCGCGAGAATATCCATCGGCGCCAGGCGGAGGGAATTGCAGCGGCGCGGGCGCGAGGGGTCCGTTTCGGTCGACCTCGCAAGCCGTGCCCTCCTCAGTTTGAGCTGGTGCGCGATAGCTATGAGGCGGGCGATATTACCCGCAGCCAGGCAGCAAAGTGCTTGGGCGTGTGCGTGGGGACGTTCGATCGCTGGATGCGCGAGGCGGGGTAGGGGTTTGCGTCGCATTGTCGCTTCCTGTTGCGATTCAAATTTTGATACGGTGACGATGTCATTTGGGGCTACACTCGCTGATATTCAAAAAAGGAGGTAGGCCCTTGGCGCGCGTAAAACAAATAATCGGATGGACCGCGATCGTTCTGTTTACTGCAACGCTGGCGGGCATCTGGGTGCTGACGGAGCAAAATGCGGTGGAGACGTCGTTGCTGAGCGAGTCCACCGCGCGTGTGGTGGAGGGTCAGGCTACGGGCGTTCAGGTTGCCGATGCCACGGGTGAAGCTCAGGCGGAGTACGGAATGACTGGGGGCGCCGATTCGGCTGCCTCGAATGTCCGGTCTGGCCGACTTGCTTCCATTCGCATGTGGGTGGGCACGAACGTCCGTCGCGTTGCCCATACCGTAGAGTTTTTCTTCGTCGGATTGTTCGCCTCCGTGGTCGTGGTTTGCTTTTCCAGGCGTCCGTGGAGCGTATGCTCCCGTTGCGTGCCCGTATTGCTCTTTTGCGCCGCCTGCTCCGTTGGCGATCAGGTACATAAGATCTTTGTTCCCGGCAGGCATTTCGACGTTATCGATTTAGGATTCGATGCTGCGGGCTATGTCACCGCCATGCTGCTGGTATTGCTGGCAGCGGCGTTGGTGCGCCATGCGACTCGGCCGATCGGCGCCCATGCGAGGCGCTAGCCTTAAGACGAGACATCGCGACTGCCTACGCTTCGACATTGACTACAATAACGGCTGCAATCGCGAGTGGCCGTCGATGTGCAGTTTTCCAGACACCTGTTTTCTCTAAGAAAGGAAATCCCATGACCGTACTGTTTGTTGAATATCCCAAGTGCTCGACCTGTAAGAAGGCCAAGGCATGGCTGGACGGACATGGGGTAGAGTATATCGACCGCGATATCGTTTTGGACAATCCCACAGCTGATGAGCTTGCGACCTGGATTGCTCGTTCGGGGCTGCCGGTGCGGCGCTTCTTTAATTCGTCGGGCATGAAATATCGAGAGCTGGGCCTGAAGGCGCGTCTGGATGCGGGCATGACGGATCGGGAGTGCTACGAGCTGCTGGCGACCGACGGCATGCTGGTCAAGCGTCCGCTGCTGGTGGGCGATGACTTTGCGATTCCCGGCTTTAGGGAAGCGGCTT
>USDH01000076.1 GCA_900553415.1 uncultured Collinsella sp.
CGGCAAACAAGGAGTACAAGGACGCGGCCAGTAAGCGTGACGCCGCGAAGACGGCATACGAGCAGGCCCAGCAGACCGAGGCCGACAAGAAGACCGCGTACGATAAGCTTGTCGAAGTTCGCAAGCAGAAGCGCGGCGAGTGGGAGGCAGCCTGCGCTGCTTCGAACGCCGCGGAAAAGGCTTATGACGCTGCTAATGTCCAGGTTGAGGCTCTTGAGCAGCAGATTGCTGACCTCAAGTCCAACATGACCGTTGACCAGGAAGTCGTCAATAAGGGCATGCTCGGCTTTATGGCCTACATCAGCAACAGCAGCGATTTCACGGCTATGCAGAAATCGAACGCCAAGGACGCAATGGCTACACTCACCGGCGCTGACGACAAAGCCGAGTGGTATGACGATTACGTCGATCAGGACATGTCTCGCGACACCAATCCGCTTTCCTTGGAACAGCTGCGCAACGCCCTGACATATCTCGACACCCAGAACAACCTCCGCAAGGCGAACGGTCAGTCGGCGCTCAGCGTCAGCCTCCGCATGACCGCAGCAGCTGCACTCAACGCCTCATATTCATCGAATATTTGGGATCACTCGAACTGTTACTTCGATAATGCTGAGAATCTCGCAGGTGGTGGCGGTGCATATACCGGTGGTGAGACCGAGGATACCCTGGGCTGGCCCTACACCGGTCTCTACACTCAGGAGAAGGTTAATTACGAGAATTGGATTAAAAAGTACGGTGTGGATAGCGAGGCCGGCAAAGATCTCATGGCTCATCGCTATGATTCGTACTATATCTACCAAAACTATTACGATGTGTACCACGGTACAAAAGATAAGAATGGCAATCAAAGAGGAGACGCCTGCGGGCACTATCTCAACATTATCGATTCCGCTACGGTGGCTATCGGCATCGCGACCGGTAGCGGTAAGAACACCGATTCCGAGGTAACCATATTCGATTACAGCGCTGATGACACTCAGGCTGATTTCACTGTTTCCGAGTTCAAGAAGCTCGTCAACGACTACATCGATTCTGCCTATAACGCTGGCGGCACGCAGGCGCAGAAGGCGCAACTCAAGGAGCTCCAGAGCAAGCTCGCCGAGGCGCAGAAGACGCTGGGCACGGCCGATACGGCATATCTCGCTGCTCTCAATAATCAGAAAGGCGCACAAGACGCCTATACCGCAGCCGACACGAACGTGAACACCGCCAAGGGCGAGTACGAGAAGGCTAAGTCCGGCACCGCCGCCGCGAAGACGGCATACAACGCCGCGAAGGACGCGCTCGGCGGAATCGACATCGAGTCCCTCAAGCAGAACCTCGATGCCGCCAAGTCCGAGGCCGCTACTGCCCAGGCAGCTCTCGATAAGGCAAACGCCACGCTTGCTGACAGCAAGACGAAGGCAGCCGATGCCGCTGCTCACAAGGCGAAGGCTCGCAGCGCCCGCGACGCCGCCAAGGTAAAGTCCGATCAGGCCAACGAGGCGTATGACAACGCTACCGCTTCGGTCAAGGACCTTGCCGCCAAGTGCGATGCCGCCAAGACGGATCTTGCGAACAAGCAGGGCACGCTTAACGATGCCAAGAAGGCCGACGACACTGCCCAGGCTGGCGTTGACAAGGCTCAGGCCGCAGATGTGCACGCCGCGACCGCTCTTTCGGGCGCCAAGCAGGCAGTTGCCGCCAAGACGCAGACCCTGTCCGACGCACAGGCGAAGGCCAAGGCCGCCGAGGACGAGCTGGCCGGCGCAAACAAGGCCTTCGAGCGCTTCGCCGGCGCCCAGAAGGCGGTCGACGACGCCAAGGCCGCCTATGATGCCGCCGTTGCCGGTGTCGCCGATGCCCAGAAGCAGCTCGAGGCCGCCAACGAAGCCGTCGTCGATGCGAACTTCGAGATCGTCAAGGCCAAGGCCGAGCTTGCCAGCGATGAGGCACTCAAGGCCGATCTTGAGGCTGTCGACCATAAGGCATCCCTTGCCGCGGGCACGACGGGCAACGAGAAGCTGGTTAAGCTGAACGCTGCCTACGCTCGCTATAAGGCTGCCGTCGATGCCGCCGCTGGTCTCAAGGCTGCTCTGAGCGATGCCGATGCCAAGCTGTCCGATGCCAACGACGCCTATGCCGCCGCGCTTGCCGAGCTTGGCGATGCCAAGGATGCCCTGGCTGCCGCGCAGGCCGAGTACGACAAGTATCATCCCAAGGCTGAGCCGCAGGCCAAGCCTCAGGTTGCGCAGGCTGCCGCAAAGGCTCCTGTCGCCAAGAAGAAGGCCACGGACGGTGCACTTGCTCAGACGGGCGATACCTCCGCGCTTGCAGGTGAGGTCTTCGTCATCGGCGGCATTACGCTCGTTGCCGCGGGTGTGACGCTCGGCGATCGTCGTCGCAAGCAGATGTAGCGTTTCGAGCGTAGTTTCTGCAACGAACTTCAATTCATAACGGGACCGTCTCGTTAGCCAAACGATAAGGCCGGCGCGCTGTTAAATGCAGCGCGCCGGCCTTTCTTTGCGTTGGTATAAAAAGCCCGGTCGGCAGCCGCAAAAGCTACCGACCGGGCAAGACGTAGGCAATATGGTTGCCGTCGAGCAGCTGCTCAGCTTAGCCCAGCAGGCTTAAGCCCACGGAGACAAACGCCAGGATAACGCCGACGATGGACTCGCCGCCGAGCAGGCCGCTGGCGACAACCAGGCCCTGTTCCTGGAAGGCGGCGTCCTTGGCGGCCTTTTCCTCGTCAGAAAGACCAGCGGTGGCGTCGCGGTGGGCGGACCACTTGTCGTAGGCGAGCTTGACGCAGGAGCCCAGGAATGCCGTGAGTGACATGTAGAACGGCAGGTACACGCCCAGGCCGATCATCATGGCCGGAATGCCGAGCCAGTACATGACGATGCCGGCGATAAAGCCGCCAACGAACCACGGCACGCTCGGGATGCCCGAGACCATGGTGGCGACAACGCTTGCCTGCGCGGCAACAAAGCTCTTGTCGGGGCCAAAGGCGTCCGGGCCATAGGCGGTGACGAGCGCGACCATGACAGCGGCGGCGACCAGGGCGCCCACGATGCCGCCGATGGCCTGGCCGATCCACTGCGCACGCGGGTTGGTGCCCAGCACAGCGCCGGCCTTAAAGTCGTTCATGACGTCGCCTGCAAGGCCGCACGCCACGGCTACGATGCCGGCGATAAAGAACAGCTTGACCTGAGCGATCTGAGCGAAGGCGGCCACGATGAGCATGACGATGAGGCCAAAGATCTCCATGGGGTCGATGCCCGTCTGGCCGCAGCTCTGCGCGCTCATGATGGTGGTGACAAAGGTGAACAGCGTCACGATGACGGCCGGGACGGGACCAAGGTCGAGCGCGATGGCGATGATCACGGCGATGGCGGCGGCGCCCAGGCCGATGATGCCGGCGTCGAGCTTAAGGGAGCCCGAGATGAGCGACTGCTCGTCGGTGTCGGTGGAGCTGTCGGCGGCGAGGCCGCGGACGATACCGGCGACCTGCGGCAGGATGTCCTTGAGGACGACGGCGACGCCAAAGCCCATCATGAGGCCCATGCCCAGGGACTTGACGATGCCCTGCGCGGTCACAACATCGAACAGACCGGCAGCGGTGCCGCCCACGATGATGCCAAAGTTGCCCAGCAGGGCGCCGGCAAACCAGAAGGCGACGGGGGCGAAGCCCACGAGGAAGCCGATGGAGAGCAGCATGGGCGAGTTGTAGATGCCAAAGGTCACGCCGGGGATGTTGAGCGTGCACAGCATGCTGGGCACCACGCCCAGGGCGTCGCGCAGCACGCTGTAGATGCCTGCGATGGCCATAGAGCCAAAGAGCTGCTTGCCGGTTTTGCCGCCAGCCTCGGTCGCGCGCAAGGTCTGAGCTGCGGCGTTGCCAGTGGGGAACTCAAGCGCGGCGTCCACGATAAAGTGACGGTGGATGAGTGCCGTGGCCAGCAAGCCCAGGATGGTGCCGGCGAGTGCCACGATAGACATGTCGAGCCAGCTGATCTGGTCGGCATAGCCCAGCATCCAGGCGCCCGGGATGGTAAACGCCAGACCGCCGGCGACCATGGCGCCCGCGGACATGATGGTGTGGGTGACGTTGGCCTCGTTGAGGCTGGCGTTGCCCATGAGTTTGAGGAAGAACAGCGAGATGACGGCAGCGAAGACGATCGGCCAGGGGAGTGCGCCCATCTTGAGGGCGGTGTAGGCCGAGCTCGCCGTGATGATCACGCAGCCAAGGACGCCGATGACGACGCCGCGCAGCGTGAGTTGCCCGCGCATCGAAGCGCGGTTCAAGGGATTGCTCATATAAAACTCCTTTGCGTATATCCGCTCCCCCGGGAGCGCCGTTACGGATACGGCGCGGGAAGTCGGGTTACCAAGGGCCGCCGCGTGAGCTCGCAAACGACCGCGCACCAGTATAGCCGCAAGCTAGTCATTTTGGGATGACTGGTTTAGGTAGGCGATATACTGCTGGGCAGACGAAAGGAGCGCCGACGATGCTTAATGGGTGCGCATATATATTGACGGTCGACGTGGGCAACACGTTCATTCGCTTTGGTCTGTTTGCCGAGGATTCGGCCGCGGCGCAGGAGTGCCCGCTTGCGACGTGCGAGATCACCACGCCGTCGAGCATTACGGCCGACGAGGCGCGCATGAGGCTCGCGCAGGTCATGGGTGCGCTGTCAGCCGATGCGGGCAAGCCGGGCGCGCTCGTTCCCGCAGCCGCAGTGCTGAGT
Source organism: uncultured Collinsella sp. (assembly GCA_900553415.1). Lineage (GTDB taxonomy): Bacteria > Actinomycetota > Coriobacteriia > Coriobacteriales > Coriobacteriaceae > Collinsella. The sequence goes on from USDH01000076.1 coordinate 4,734, forward strand.
TGCGTGGTGCCGGCGCTCGAGCGCCCGTGGAAGATGGCGCTTTCCCGCACTTGTACGGGGCGCGTGCTCACCGTGGGGCCGGGCCTCAAGACCGGCATGCCCGTGCACTACGACGATCCGGCCGAGATCGGCCCCGACCGCATCGCCGATGCCGTGGCGGCACGCGCCGTCTACGGCTCTCCCTGTATCGTGATCGACCTGGGTACGACGACCAATATCGAGGTCATCGACGCGCACGGTACCTTTGTGGGCGGCGTCATCGCGCCGGGTCTGGCGCTCGGTGCCCGCTCGCTTTCGGCCGCTGCGGCGCGTCTGCCGCAGGTCGAGCCCTCGGCACCGACGCATGCAATCGGTCGCAACACGCGCGAGGCCATGCGCTCGGGCGTGGTCTTGGGCGAGGTAGCCCGCATCGACGGCATGCTCGACATGGTGCTTGCCGAGATGCGCTCGACCAAGGCGGCGGGGGAGGATGGCGTGCCCATCGTCATTACCGGCGACGATGCCGAGGCGCTCGCGGCGTTGGTCGGCCACAGTCTGACGGTAGATGACGCACTGACGCTGCGGGGTCTCGCCGAGCTCTACCGCATCAACCAAAAGCCCCGCCGCGTGTAAAAGTGAGGGCGCCGGTGGGACAAACGCCTCCACCTTTCACCTGCTACAATGGGTCAAACTATTGCGATTACGGAGGTGTCTGCCATGTCGGACGATCTTCATCAAACTTCGTCAGGCAAGCGCCTGGACGTCATTAGCTGGGACGAGTTCTTTATGAGCGTGGCCATCGCCGCACAGCGCCGCAGCAAGGACCCCAACACGCAGGTGGGTGCGTGCATCGCCAGCACCAACCACCGCATCCTTTCGGTGGGCTACAACGGTACGCCCTCGGCGCTCAACGACGACTTTTTCCCGTGGGGTACGAGCGACGACCCGCTGCAGGACAAGCACAACTACGTGGTCCATGCCGAGGCCAACGCCGTGCTCAACTACCGTGGCTCGCTCAAGGATCTCGAGGGTTCCACGGTCTACGTTACGCTGTTCCCGTGCCACGACTGCGCCAAGATCCTGGCGCAGGTGGGTGTGGGCGAGGTTGTCTACCTGGACAACAAGTATGCCGATACCGACGACGGCCGTATCAGCCGCCGCATCCTCGACTCCTGCGGCATCAGCTACCGCCAGGTTATCGTCGATGTTCACATCGGCACCGAGGGGCAGGCTCAGCAGTAGCGCGTGGCAACGCCAGCTGGCAACAAAAGACAGCCAAAAGAGCCCCGTCCCAAATTGACTACTCGTGAAAGTCGCGTCTGCGCGCATGGACGGCTCGTGAGCGGGTACACGGCTGTAGTAACATAGCTTCTGTCCGCGGGCGTGCCCGCGTTATTGTGAGAAAGGAGCCCCTGTGGCTGTTAACGAAGAGCTGCTTAAGAAGGTTCTTGAAGAGATTCGCCCTAACCTGCAGGCCGATGGCGGCGATATGGAGTATGTGGGCGTTGCCGACGAGGGCGTCGTCAAACTGGAGCTGCAGGGCGCTTGCGCCGGCTGCCCCATGAGCTCGCTGACCCTGTCCATGGGTATTGAGCGCATCCTGAAGGAGCATGTGCCCGGCGTTACCCGTGTTGAGCAGGTCAATGCCTCCGGCGAGACCGACGACCTGTACGACGAGTACGCGCCGTTCTAAGATGCGAAAGCTGCGGAAGGCATACTCCGCATAGACGTTACGCCCAAATATGCGGCTGCGAGCGCAAGGCCCGCGGCCGCATTTGTATGTAGGGAGTAGGAGGGTCGACATGCTCAACGACTTCTACCATATGCTTGATCCCGTCGCGATTTCGGCGGGGCCCATCACGATTTACTGGTATGGTCTGGCCTATGTGGTCGGCGCCCTGCTCACGGCGGTCGTCATGTACCGCACGCAGCGTCGCTGGGGCTTTAACATCACGATTGATGACCTGACGAGTGTCGTGGTCGGCGTGGTCTTTGGCCTCATTATCGGTGCGCGCCTGTTCTACGTCATCTTTTACGGCGACGGCTACTACTGGGCACATCCGCTCGAGATCTTTGCCACCAACGAGGGCGGCATGAGCTTCCATGGCGGTTTGGTGGGCGGCATTATCGGCGGCATCATCGTGTGCCGCATGTATAAACTCGACGCATGGACTTTGGCAGACCTTGCCGTCATAGGCGCGCCGCTGGCCTTGTGCCTGGGCCGTTGTGCCAACTTTGTCAACGGTGAGCTGTGGGGCAAGCCGACCGATCTGCCCTGGGGCGTGGTCTTCGGTGGCACCGCGGGCGATATGCCGCGCCATCCATCCCAACTCTACGAGGCATTTCTCGAGGGCATTGTGCTCTTTTGCATCTTGCAGGTGCTCAGTCGCAAAAAACCGCTGCTGCCCCAGGGTACGTTTATGGGTGTGTTTGTGATGGGTTACGGCATCGTCCGCTTCCTCGTCGAGTTCGTGCGCGTGCCCGACGCCCAGCTTGGCTATCTGCTGGGCGGCGTCATCACCATGGGCCAGCTGCTGAGTCTGCCACTCGTGATTGCGGGCCTGGCGCTCATCATCATTGCCCTCCGCCGCAACCGTCCCCAGCGCATCTACCTCGACGCCTAGCCACCACATGCCATTACAAAGGGGATAGTCACCTTGGTGGTGGTTTTGCCGGGCAACGATGACAGAACCGTAACGTTTCCCCAGATAAAACCTGCCAAAATAAACCTGT
>USDH01000077.1 GCA_900553415.1 uncultured Collinsella sp.
CACGGCAAGTGCTCGCTCATCGGCCGCATGCCGGGCGACTGGTGGCGCCAGTTTGCCGGCCTGCGCACGCTGGCTTTCTACCAGATGACGCACCCCGGCGCCAAGCTCAACTTTATGGGCAACGAGATCGGCCAGTTTATTGAGTGGCGCTACTACGAGTCCATCCAGTGGTTCCTAACCGAGGAGTACGAGACCCACCGTCATCATCAGGCGTTTATCAAGGCGCTCAACCACCTGTACACCGCCGAGCCCGCCCTGTACGAGCGCGGCTACACCGATGACGGCTTTACCTGGATCGACGCGGACAACTCCAAGCAGTCCATCGTGAGCTTTGTGCGTCAGGGCGAGGACGTCGATGACGTGATCCTGATCAACTTTGACCCGGCGAGCTACGAGAGCTTCCGCGTGGGCGTGCCGCGCGAGGGTGACTGGGAGGTCATCTTCGATTCTGACCGTCCTGAGTTTGGCGGCAGCGGCTATGCCGGCAAGGAGCCCTACACCTGCTCGAGCGAGCCCTATCCCTGGAACGGGCAGATGGACTCCATCGAGATTAAGGTACCCGGTCTGGCAGGTGTGGTGCTTAAGCGCCACGGTCCCAGCAGCTACAAGCCGCCGGTGGTCGAGGCCCCTAAGGCTGCGCCCAAGAAGCGCACGTCCTCGGTGAAGCCCAAGCCTGCGGCTGCCAAGAAGGCTCCGGCTAAGGCGAAGGCTAAGGCAACCAAGCCCGCTACGGCCAAGAAGACAACCGCCAAAAAGGCTGCCCCCAAGGCCAAGACAGGCACTGTTAAGGCGTCTGGCAAGGATGCGTAACAAAGTCGTTACCACTGCAGTTACCCACCCCACAGGGGCGTAGGATACAAGTCATAACCGTTCCGGGAGAAACATCCCCGGGGGAAAGGAACGTATGAATAAGATCTTCGACAACAAGCAGGAGTTTACCGAGCTCTATCGCGATGCCGTCATGAGCATCAGCGGCAAGAGCGTCGAGGCCGCCAGCGACCTCGATCGCTTTAACGCCCTGGCCAAGCTCGTGGCCGAGAAGGCGCGCACCGTCGCCACCAAGAGTGACGCCCGCGCCACCGCCGAGGGCAAAAAGCGCGTGTACTACTTCTCGATCGAGTTTTTGATCGGCCGCCTGCTCGACAACTACCTGCTCAACTTTGGCGTGCGCGACATGGTCGCCGAGGCGCTCGACGACATGGGCTTCGACCTGTCCGTCATCGAGAACCAGGAGCCCGATCCGGCCCTGGGCAACGGTGGCCTGGGCCGTCTGGCCGCATGCTTCCTGGATTCCATGGCAGCCGAGGGCATCGCCGGCTACGGCAACGGCATGCGCTACCGCTACGGCCTGTTTAAGCAGGAGATCGTCAACGGCAGCCAGGTCGAGGCTACCGACGAGTGGCTCACCCACGGCTATCCTTGGGAAGTCCGTCGTCAGGACAAGGCCGTGACCATTAAGTTTGGCGGCCGCGTCGAGGGCTTTGAGGAGGACGGCCGCACGTTCTACCGCACGGTGGACACGCAGGACATCCTGGCCGTGCCCTACGACATCCCTGTGGTGGGCTATGCCGGCGAGACCGTCAACAAGCTGCGCGTCTGGGCCGCCGAGCCGGTCGAGGAGCACTTTGACCTTGAGGCCTTCAACCGCGGCGACTACGCCCTGGCCGATGCCGAGCGCGCCGAGGCCGAGGCCATCAGCGCCATTCTCTACCCCAACGACGCCGGCGAGCACGGCCGTCTGCTGCGCCTGAAGCAGGAGTACCTCTTTGTTTCGGCCGGCATCTACAGCCTGCTCGACACCTTTGAGAAGGAGCACGGAGAGAACTGGGAGCTGCTGCCGCAGTTTGTGGCCATCCACACCAACGACACGCACCCCGCCATGTGCGGCCCCGAGCTCATGCGTATCCTCATCGACGAGAAGAAGCTCGAGTGGGATGACGCGTGGAACATCGTGACGCAGGTCGTGAGCTACACCAACCACACCATTCTGCCCGAGGCTCTGGAGAAGTGGCCCATCGGCACGTTCTCCAAGCTCCTCCCCCGCGTGTACCAGATCATCGACGAGATCAGCCGTCGTTGGCACGAGTCGTTCGACACCACGCAGGAGGGCTGGCAGGAGCGTCTGCGCCAGACCGCCATTCTGTGGGACGGCGAGATCCGCATGGCCAACCTGTCCGTGATCTGCAGCCACAGCGTCAACGGCGTCGCCAAGATCCACTCCGACATCATCAAGAACATCGTGCTCAAGGACTTCTATGCCCTGACGCCCGAGAAGTTCAACAACAAGACCAACGGTATCTCGCACCGTCGCTTCTTTGCCGAGGCCAACCCTACCTACGCCAAGCTCGTGACCGAGGCCATTGGCGACGGCTGGCTCAAGGACGCCTTTGAGCTGGAGAAACTCAAAGAGTTCCAGAACGACACCGAGTTCCTGAAGGCCGTGGGTGCCTCCAAGCGCGCCAACAAGGAACGTCTGGCCGCCTACGTCAAGGCCGAAACCGGTCTGGTTATCGACCCCAACTCCGTCTTCGATGTCCAGGTAAAGCGCTTCCACGCCTATAAGCGCCAGCTCATGAACATCATGAAGGTGATGGACATCTACAACCGTCGCATCGCCGATCCCAACTTCCACGTGACGCCGACGACCTTCATCTTTAGCGGCAAGGCTGCCTCGAGCTACACCTTCGCCAAGGAGACCATCCGCCTCATTAACTCCGTGGCCGACGTCATCAACAACGACGCCCGCGTCAACGAGGTCATGAAGGTTTGCTTTATCCCCAACTTCCGCGTGAGCAACGCCCAGCTCATCTACCCCGCCGCCGAGATCTCGGAGCAGATTTCCACGGCCGGCAAGGAGGCGTCGGGCACGTCCAACATGAAGCTCATGATGAACGGCGCCATTACGCTGGGTACCCTCGACGGCGCCAACATCGAGATCGCCGACCTGGCCGGCCGCGAGAACGAGGCCATCTTTGGCCTGACCGCCCCCGAGGTCGAGCAGCTCTGGGCATCCAACAGCTACTTTGCTTGGGATACGCTCAACAACGATCGCGAGCGTCTGGGCCGCGTGATGGACGAGCTCAAGGACAACACCTTTGCGGGTCTTTCGGGCAACTTCGAGAGCATCTACAACGAGCTCATGAACAACAACGACCCCGACCTAGTCATGGCTGACTTCCGTAGCTACGTGGATGCATGGGAGAACCTCACGGGCAGCTACGGCGACCAGGAGACCTGGAACCGCAAGGCCCTGCTCAACACCGCCTCGAGTGGCTGGTTCTCGTCCGACCGCACCATTCGCGAGTATCGCGACGAGATCTGGCACGCATAAAGCGCGCGAGCTCCCTTTGCCGCACGGCATTACTCGACGGGCGTGACAGTGCGCCGCGCCCGTCGCTAATGGGTTAGGAACATCGATGACAGAAGGAGAAATCGATGAGTAAGAAAGAATGCATCGCGATGCTCCTCGCAGGAGGACAGGGCAGCCGATTGGGGGCACTCACCCAAAAGATCGCCAAGCCGGCGGTTAGCTTTGGTGGCAAGTTCCGCATTATCGACTTTTCGCTGTCCAACTGCTCCAACTCGGGCATCGACACGGTGGGCGTTCTGACGCAGTACCGTCCCTACCTGCTGCATGCCTACGTGGGCTCCGGCGAGGCGTGGGATCTGGACAGCCGCGACGGCGGCGTGTCGATCCTGCCGCCGTACGAGACGCAGACCGGCGGCGCCTGGTATGCGGGCACGGCCGACGCCATTACGCAGAACCTCGACTACATCAAGGCCAACGACCCCAAGTACGTCCTGATTCTTTCGGGCGATCACCTGTATCGCATGGACTACCGCAAGATGCTCAAGACGCACATTGAGAACAACGCCGACCTCACCGTGAGCGTTATGCCCGTGCCGTGGGAGGAGGCCAGCCGCTTTGGCATCCTGACCACCGATCCCGAGGACGGCCGCATCACCAAGTTCACCGAGAAGCCCGAGAAGCCCGATTCGAACCTCGCTTCCATGGGCATCTACATCTTCTCGGCCGACGTGCTGATCGAGGCGCTCGAGGAGGATGCTCTGGACCAGCGCTCGAGCCACGACTTTGGCAAGGACATCATCCCCAAGCTGCTCGGTGAGAACAAGCGCCTGTACAGCTACGAGTTCCACGGCTTCTGGAAGGACGTCGGCACCATCGCCAGCTTCCATGAGACCTCGATGGACCTGCTGGGTAACAACCCCGAGTTTGATCTGTTTGACAAGAACTTCCCCATCATGTCCAACATCACCACGCGCCCGCCGCACTACATTGGCCCGGACGGCCGCCTGGACGACTGCCTGGTCTCCAACGGCTGCAAGATCTACGGCACCGCTCGCCACTCGATCCTTTCGACCGATGTCATCATCGAGGAGCGCGCCGTGGTCGAGGACTCCGTGCTGCTGCCGGGTGCGCACGTTAAGAGCGGCGCACACATCTGCCGCGCTATTTTGGGCGAGAACTCCACGGTCGAAGAGGGCGTGAAGCTCGGCTCTGTCGATACCACCAAGGATACGGCCGTCGTTGGAAATGACGTCGTTATCGGGAAGGGGGAATGATCCGATGATTAATCGCAAGGCCATCGGTTATATCACCGCTAACTACTCTTCGTCCTACGGCAGTGTCCTGCTCAAGGACCGCCCCATCGCGTCCGTTCCGTTTTTGGGCCGCTACCGCCTGATCGACTTCCCGCTGTCCAACATGATGAATGCCGGCATTAAGACCGTCGGCGTCGTCATGCCGGGTAACTACCGCTCGCTGATCGACCACGTGGGCTCGGGCAAGGACTGGGGCCTGGACCGCAAGAAGGGCGGCCTGTTCATGGTCCCCGGCAACGCGTATGGCACCACCAAGGGCGGCATGCGCTTCTTGCTGCGCGACATCATCTCCAACAAGACGCTGTTCCAGCGCTCGGAGAAGCCCTATGTCGTGATGATGGGCACCAACATCATCTTTAACATGGACCTCAACACCATCATCGAAGCGCACGAGAACTCCGGTGCCCAGATGACCGTGGTGTACTGCAAGGCCACGCGCAACGTCGATGACGAGACCAAGCTCGAGATTAACGAGAACGGCCGCCTGACGGGCGTGAGCGCCGGCGTCGTGTATGGCGACAACGCGTCCATGGACTGCTGCATCGTCAACCGCGAGACGCTGCTCGAGATCATCGACCACTACCAGGCCGCCGACTATCTGGACCTGCTCGAGGCACTCCAGGGCGACTTTGGCAACATCGACGTGTGCAGCTACGAGTACAAGGGCGAGGTCGTGGGCGTGTTTAGCGAGAAGTCGCTGTATCGCCGCAGCATGGACCTGCTCGACCAGACCGTGGCCGACCAGCTCTTTGACCCTGAGCGCCCGATCCTGACCAAGGCCCACGACGTGCCGCCTTCGCGCTATGCGACCGGCAGCCACGCGTGCAACTCGATCATCTCGGCCGGCTGCATCATCAAGGGCACCGTGCGCAACTCAATCCTGTCACGCGGCGTCGTGGTCGAGGAAGGAGCTTCGGTGACCAACTCGATCATCAACCAGAGCTGCATCATCAAGAGCGGCGCACGCGTTGAGAACGCCATCCTGGACAAGAACAACGTGGTCCCCACCAACACCGAGCTTCGCGGCACGCCCGAGAACATCCTGGTGCTGGGCAAGGCTCCGTTAACTTCCGACACCACCATCGTACGTTAACGTTGGCACCGCAACATCGCTCGTAACATGTAGAATAGCCGCCCGGTTAGCGCCAGGCGGCTATTCTCGAATTGCAACATGGGAGACAATATGGCAGATTCCAGCAAAAAGATGCAGATCGTGTTTGCCTCGGCCGAGTGCGCACCGTTTGTAAAGACCGGTGGCCTGGGCGACGTGGCAGGCTCGCTGCCTGCGGCGCTTGTGCGCGCCGGCGCCGAAGTTATCGTGATGGTGCCCAAGTACGCCACCATAAAGGACGAGTACAAGGCGCAGATGGAGCACTTCTCCGACTTTTACGTGAGTCTGGGCTGGCGCAACGAGTACTGTGGACTCGAGAAGCTCGAGCACGACGGCGTCACCTATATGTTCATCGACAACGAGCGCTACTTTGCGCGCGACTATCCGTACGGCTTCTTTGACGACGGCGAGCGCTTTGCGTTCTTCTCCAAGGCCATCACCGAGAGCCTGCAGCACCTGCCGGCCGACTTTGAGTGCGACATCCTGCACTGCAATGACTGGCAGACGGCACTTGCGCCCGTGTTTTTGCGCGAGTTTTACCAGGGCCTGCCGCTGTATGACCGCGTCAAGACCGTGTTCTCGATCCACAACGTGGCGTTCCAGGGCCAGTTTAGCGACACCGTGATGGAGGACATCCTGGGTGTGGCACACATTCCGGCGGCCGCCTCGCAGCTGCGTTGCGACGCCTGCAGCATCAACTACATGCTGGGCGCCCTGCGCTATGCCGACGCCATAACCACGGTGAGCCCCACCTATGCCAGCGAGATCCAGACGCCCGAGTTTGGCGAGGGCCTGGACGGCGTGCTGCGCGAGCGCTCCTATGCGCTGCAGGGCATTTTGAATGGCATTGACGTGGCGGGCTTTGACCCGGCGACCGACAAGCGCATTGCCGCCAACTACACCGTGGAGGACCGTTCTGGTAAGGCCGTATGCAAGGCCAAGCTGCAGGAAGAGCTGGGGCTCGAGGTTCGCGACGACCGTCCGCTTATGGTCATGGTCACGCGCCTGACGCGCCAGAAGGGCATGGACCTGGTCATGTACGCGCTCGACCGCATTCTGGCCGGCGGCGTGCAGGTGGCGGTGCTGGGCACCGGCGACCGCGACTACGAGGACGGTCTGCGCTACTTCCAGGACAAGTACCCCGGTACCATGGCCGCACGCATCGAGTTCGATCCTGCGCTGTCGCAGCGCATGTATGCCGCCGCCGACATGTTCCTAATGCCTTCGAAGTTTGAGCCCTGCGGCCTGTCGCAGATCATCGCCATGCGCTACGGCACCCTGCCTATCGTGCGCGAGACCGGCGGCCTGAAAGACACTGTGATTCCGTATAACGAGTTTACCGGCGAAGGCACGGGCTTCTCGTTTACCAACTTTAACGGCGACGAGATGGGCGACGCCGTGTTCCGCGCGGCGCGTCTGTTCTGGGATAACCGCGACGCCTGGAACCAGCTGGTCACGCAGGCCATGAGCCAGGACTTTAGCTGGACGCGCTCGGCCGACAAGTATCTGGACCTGTACTTCTTTATGCATCCGGAGATTGAGAGGCCAGCGGCTGTTGTCGACGAGCCTGAGGCTGTTGTTGAGCCGGTGGCCGCTGAGGAGCCCGAGGCCGAGGAGAAGCCGGTTGAGGCTGAGACCGCAAAGGCCGAGCCTGAGGTGAAGGCTGAAGTTGCTCCTGGGGC
>USDH01000078.1 GCA_900553415.1 uncultured Collinsella sp.
GGCCACGGGATTCCCCGTGGCCGCCCTGTGGCGTGGCTAGTTATTTAGCTTTGATTGCCGTTTGGCATTAGGCGGCTGCGGAGGCCTTGTCGGTCGTTGCCTTGCCGTTGCTCTGCTGGCCCTCAAAATGCTTGTAGCACCAGCTGGTGACCAGCGGGGTCAAAATGGCCGTCACGATAGCGCACGCTGCAACCTGCGCCGTAGCCGTCGCGAGCACGGCGCCACCGTACATGGCCTCGTTGACGCTTGCCATGGCGGCAGGCGTGGCCACATTGGCTCCGGCGCAGCTCGAAATGGCCGCACCCGCGACACCCGTACCGCCCGTGAGCTTATCGACCGCGATGACGGGAATTGCAAAGACCACCGAGCAGATCACGCCGAGCAGAATACCGGGAAGACCACCATTAATGAGCTGGCCAAAGGTCATGGTCGAGCCCATGGCAAAGAAGACGAGCACGATGATGGCGGAAAGTGCAGGAGCCATCATCTTTTTAAAGCTGGGGAAGAGATTGCCCAGAATAATGCCGACGACGATCGGCAGGATGGCACCCACGAGCGACCAGCCAATCGGAGCCTGGCCGGCGGCGCCAAGGACAATCATCGTGACCGGAGGGCCGACAACCAGCGTGGTGATTGCGACGGCGCCACGCTCGGCCTCGTTGCCCATGGTGCCCATCAGTCCAGCGTACATAGCGTTGTTGGCACCCGTGCAAGCGGCCAGCATTACCATGGCCGAGATGCCAAACAGGTTGTCGTTGAACACATAAAGGATGAGCAGCGACACGGCAACGACCACGATTTGCTTGACGGCGATGATGATGGCACCGCGGGCAGCAGCGGCAGGAGCACTCTTAAACGAAATCGTCGTGCCGACGATGAGCAAAAAAGCGCCCACGAGCGGGCCTGCACCCTGCTGGGTCATGCCAAGCGTAAAGCTGCCGAGCGTTTTGAACAGGTCAGGGAATAGCGTGTTGAGCAGGCAGCCCAGCAAAAGCGGCACCAAAATATTGGCACCCGGGATGGAGGACATCTTAAAGAACGGCTCCTTTGCCGCCGGCGCCTCCACCGCAGTCGATTCACTCATATATATCTCCTTTGGATGCATGCGAATCGTAGCCGCACGCGCCTATGTCAGAAAGAAGGCGACGGTCCCGAGTCGCAGGAGCCGTCGCCGAATAATCGTCGTGGGGTATTACCCGTCCAGGACGATGCCGCCGTCGCAGTCGCCGATCTCGCCGTTCACGAAGCTGGCGAGGTCGGAAGCGAAGAACAGCACCATCTGCGCAGGCTCGCTGGCCTGGGCGGCGCGGCCCAGAGGAATACCGTTGATGATGCGCTGAGAGTTCTCGTCAGAGAGAATCGAGGTCATATCGGTAAGGGTAAGTGACGGGCACACGGCGTTGCAGCGGACGCCAAACTTGCCGCCTTCCTTGGCGACTGCCTTGGTTAGACCGTTAACACCGGCCTTGGAGCTGGCGTAGGCGGCTGTGCCGAGCAGGCCGCCACCGATCTTGCCCGCAACGGAACTCACGTTGACGATAGTGCCGGCATGGGCCGCCTTAAAGTGCGGGTACACGGCGTTCATCATAGTGAAGGTACCGTTGAGGTTGATGTCGATGGTGCGACGCCACTCGGTGTCATCGATCTCGTCGAACTTCTTGGTGCTGATGACGCCAGCGCAGTTGATCAGGATGTTGGTTTGCGGCAGGTCCGTAAAAATCTGCTCGACGGTCTCGCGCGCCTTGGGTGCATCGGCGACATCGAGCTGATAGAACTTGTTGCCCTCGCCAAGCTCGGCCACAGCGGCCTCGCCCTTAGCAGCGTTCCTTGCGATGAGCGCGACATGTCCGCCGCCCGCGACGATGCCCTTGGCGATCTCGAGGCCAATGCCCTGAGTGCCGCCCGTGACAATCGCGGTCTTGCCCGTGAAGTCAAATGCCATGACTCCATCCCCCTTTATATAAGGTGTCTCCTTGCGGGAAGTTGGAGCATCGCACGTGGCGATAAATGAGTCCCAGTCGTCATGGTGGTGACAACCCCTCGCCTAACCGCGGGCATAATAGTTCTTTGAAACGCTTCAGCAATTGAATTTTTTAACTCTTTATGCGCTCTTTATATTGCCCACTGCATGAGGCCCGAATATGCGGGTATCATCTTTCACCGAAAATAGTTTCTAGTGTTAGGGGTTTTCGGTGGAAGATACCGATTTCCATGAGCTTGGGCGTCAGCTCTTAACTGAGTTTGGCAGCATGCATCAGCGCATTTCGCACTTTGCGGACAAAGCTCTCGGCGGCGAGATGGCTGTCATGCGCGCCCTCATGCTCGCTGGCGGTTCGCTCACGCCGAGCGAACTCGCTGATCGCGCCTGGGTCTCGAGCGCCCGCATCGCCAACATCCTGCGCGCCCTCGAAACCAAGGGCTGGGTCGAGCGCGAGCACTCAAAGACCGACCGTCGTCGCGTACACGTCACGGTGACCGACAAAGGCCGACAAGATCTCGAAATCAAACGTCGGGAATTCGAGGACCGCACCGCGGCCTTTCTCGAGCAGCTCGGCGAAACGGATACCCAAGAGATGGTGCGCCTTCTAAGGCGTGCCAACGAAATTATCGACCGCAACCAAGAAAGGAGAGATGCCGAGTGAGGATTCTCAAGCTCTTTAAAAAGCATATCCTGGCGCTGCTCACAGCTATCGTACTTATCGTAATCAGCTGTAATGCCGACCTGGCGCTACCTACGTATATGAGTGACATCGTCGATGTGGGCGTGCAGCAAGGCGGCATCGCCTCGCCCGTACCCGACACCATTCGCGCCGAATCGCTCGATGACCTCAAGCTCTTTATGGGCGCCAAGGACGCCAAAGCTGTGGATGCCGTGTTTAGCAAGGCGGACAACAACGGCATTCGAACGTACAAGGGCACCGAGGAGGAGCGCGCCGACGGCGGCAAGATTGCCGACATCATGAGCCTGCCCGAGACTGTCGTCCTTTCGTTCAACCAGGGCATCGATGCCAACTCCATGGGCGACATGACCGGCGCATCTACAGAGGCAAGCGATGACGGCGCCGCTCAGGCCATGCCCACCCCCGAGCAGATGGCGGCGATGACGCCCGAGCAGCTCGCCGAGATGCAGCAGAAGGCCGCAGCGGCACAGAACATGCAAAAGCAGATTGATGCCGACGGCGGCAAGATCACCATGAAGAGCCTGCGCCTGGGCGTTGAAGGCGGCCTGATCGATCAGGGCAAGCTCGTCGAGGGCGCCAACGACATGGCGGACAAGATGGGCTCCATGTCGGGCTCCATCGTGACCCAACGCGCCGTGAGCTATGTGCAAGACGAGTACAAGGCGCAAGGCATCAACCCCGCCGACGTGCAGAACGCCTACCTGGGCCGCATGGCGACCACGATGTTTGGTCTGTGCCTTGTGTCGCTCGTCGCCACCATCCTGACCGGTGCCGTGGCTTCGCGCACCGCCTGTTCCATCGCACGCGACCTGCGCCGCGAGACCTTCAACAAGGTTATGCACTTCTCGCCGGCCGAGGTGGGCAAGTTTAGCCAGGCCTCGCTCATCACCCGCTGCACCAACGACATTCAGCAGATCCAGATGGCCGCAACCCTGTTTATCCGCATGTGTCTGATGGCCCCCGTCATGGGCATCGTCGCCGTCATGCGCGTCCTGGCCAACCATACCGGCCTAGAGTGGACCATCGCCGTGGCCATCATCGCGGTCTCGGCCGTCGTCGGCGTGCTTATGGGCCTCACCATGCCCAAGTTCAAAAAGATGCAGAGCTTTGTGGACCGTGTGAACCTTACCGCCCGCGAGCTGCTCGACGGCCTTATGCCCATCCGCTCGTTCAACCGCGAGGAGCATGAGCTCGAGCGTTTTGACAAGGCGTCGCTCGACCTGATGACCACGCAGCTCTACACCAACCGCGCCATGAGCTTTATGATGCCGCTTATGATGCTTGTCATGAACTGCATCACCGTGCTTATCGTCTGGTTTGGCGCGCAGGGTGTGTCCGACGGCGTGATGCAGGTCGGCAACATGATGGCGTTTATCTCCTACACCATGCAGATCGTCATGGCGTTTATGATCCTCACCATGGTTTCGGTTATCCTGCCCCGTGCCGAGGTCGCAGCTGAGCGCGTGGAAGAGGTCATCACCTGCCCCACGAGCATCAACGACCCTGCCTCGCCCAAACTGCCCGCAGCCAGCGCGCCGCGCGGTGAGCTCACCTTCCGCGACGTGAGCTTCCAGTACCCCGATGCCCGCGCCGATGTCATCAGCGGCGTGAACTTCACCACGCACGCCGGCCAGATGCTCGGCATCATTGGCTCCACGGGTTCGGGCAAGTCCACGCTTGTGCAGCTCATCCCGCGCCTGTACGACGTCACGGGCGGCAGCATTTCACTCGACGGCATCGACGTGCGCGACATGACCCTTTCCGAGCTGCGCCGCCGCATTGGTTACATCCCGCAGCAGGGTCGTCTGTTCTCGGGCACCGTTGAGAGCAACCTCAAGTTTGCCGGCGACATGGTGAGCGACGAGGACATGCACCGGGCCGCGCGCATCGCCCAAGCCGAGGACTTTATCGCCGAGCGCGAGGGCGGCTACGACTCCCCCATCAGCCAGGGCGGCTCCAATGTTTCGGGCGGTCAGCGCCAGCGTCTGGCCATCGCCCGCGCGTTGGCCAAAAAGCCCGAGGTCGTGGTGTTCGATGACTCGTTTAGCGCCCTCGACTACAAAACAGACGCGCGCCTGCGCGAGGAGCTTGCCAAAAACGTTACCGACGCCGCGCTCGTGGTCGTGGCCCAGCGCATCGCGACCATCATGCACGCCGACCAGATCATCGTGCTCGATGACGGCCACGTAGTGGGCACCGGCACGCACGAGGAGCTGCTACGCAGCTGCCCGGCGTACCTGGAGATCGCACAGTCGCAGCTTTCCGCCGAGGAGCTGGGGCTTACCCAAAAAGAAATTGCAGCCGTCATGGAAGGAGGCGAGCGCTAATGGCAGACGAGACCAAGACTCAGATTCCCAAGCCCACCCGCCAGCGTGGTCCCATGGGCCGCATGGGCGGCATGCGTCGTGGCGAAAAGGCCAAGGACTTTAAGGGCACCATGAGGCAGCTGCTCGGCTATATCGGCCAGCACAAGATTGCTGTGTTTACCGCCGTCGCCTTTGCCGTGTGCTCGGTCATCTTTAACATTGTGGGGCCCAAGGTGCTCGGCCAGGTTACCACCAAACTGTTCGAGGGCCTGGTTGCCAAGGTCAACGGTACCGGCGACGTTGACTTTGACTGGATCGCCAAGACGCTCGGCTTTTTGCTCTGCCTGTATCTGGCGAGCTCTGTCTGCAGCCTCATCCAGGGCTGGCTCATGACCGGCGTCACGCAAAAGATTTGCTACCGCATGCGCAAGGAGATCGCCGCCAAGATCGCCGTCGTTCCGATGAGTTACTTCAACGGCCACAGCAAGGGAGACGTGCTCAGCCGCATCACCAACGACGTCGATACGCTGGGTCAGTCGCTCAACCAGAGCGTGACACAGCTCATCACGTCGGTGACGCAGATTATCGGCGTGCTCGTCATGATGCTTTCGATCAGCCTGCCGCTTACCGGCGTCACCGTGCTCACGCTGCCGGCCGCCGCGATTATCCTGACCGTGATGATTCACTTCTCGCAACCGTACTTCCGCGAGCAGCAGCAGGTTCTGGGCGCCGTCAACGGCATTATCGAGGAGGACTTTGCCGGCCAGAACGTCATTCAGGTGTTCGACCGCGCCGAGGCCTCGATCGAGGAGTTCGACCGCCAAAACGACCGCCTCTTTATTAGTGGCTGGCGTTCGCAGTTCCTGTCGGGCCTGATGATGCCGCTTATGAGCTTGGTGGGCAACATGGGCTACGTGGGCGTCGTCGTGGTGGGCGCGCAGCTCGCGCTGACCGGCAATGCCACCCCTGGCGATATTCAGAGCTTTATCCAGTACGTTCGCAACTTTACGCAGCCCGTGCAGCAGCTGGGCAACGTGAGCAACACGATGCAGTCGATGGCCGCTGCCACCGAGCGCGTCTTTGAGTTCCTGGCCGCGCCCGAGGAGGAGCAGAAGGCCGACGCCCAGATTCCCGAGAAGCGCCCCGGCCACGTTGAGTTCGACCACGTCAAGTTTGGCTACACGCCCGACAAGACCATCATCCACGACTTTAGCTGCGAGGCACAGCCCGGTCAGACCATCGCCATCGTCGGCCCCACCGGCGCCGGCAAGACCACGCTCATTAAGCTGCTGCAGCGCTTTTACGACGTGGATGACGGTTCACTGCGCGTCGAGGGCGTCGACGTGCGCGACTGGGACCGCGCGGCGCTGCGCGGCGAGTTTGCCATGGTGCTGCAGGACACCTGGCTGTTTAACGGCACCATCCGCGAGAACATCCGCTACGGACGCCCCGATGCGACCGACGCCGAGGTCGAGGCCGCCGCACGCGCCGCACGCTGCGACCACTTTATCCATACGCTCGCCGGTGGCTACGACTTTATGATCAACGAGGAGGGCACTAACCTGTCGCAGGGTCAGCGCCAGCTCGTGACCATCGCCCGCGCCATTTTGGCCGACCGCCCGGCGCTGATTCTGGACGAGGCGACCTCCAACGTGGATACCCGCACCGAGGAGCTCATTCAGCGCGCCATGGATGCGCTGATGCAGGGCCGCACGAGCTTTGTCATCGCGCACCGCCTGT
This sequence comes from uncultured Collinsella sp., assembly GCA_900553415.1. Taxonomy (GTDB): domain Bacteria; phylum Actinomycetota; class Coriobacteriia; order Coriobacteriales; family Coriobacteriaceae; genus Collinsella. The sequence continues at coordinate 6,728 of USDH01000078.1, forward strand.
CCACGATCCGCAACGCCGACGTGATCTTGGTAATTCGCGACGGCGACATCGTCGAGAAGGGCACGCACGACGAGCTGCTCGCCCAGGGCGGCTTCTACGCCGATCTGTATAACTCGCAGTTCGACGAAGCAGCATAGATTCGGCGGCAAACAGCAGCAATACCCAAAAAACGGGGGCGTAGAATGAACCTGCGCCCCCGTTTTGTGTCCTTTGGGCCTCGAAGCGCCTCCCCTGAGACCTGATTGACGGCGCCATCCAGACCCCGTGGACAAAAAATGGCAAATATGAGTACTGTCACCTTTTTAGTAACAGCCAAAACTGCCCCAAACGACGTCTTTGCGGCCTAGATATGCCTTCAAATTGATCAAAACGCCCGGTAGCATGCTTCTGCGTGCCAACGTTAATGAACATATTTACTGTTGTGTCTAATATCTTATAAGGTCGATATGATACTAAGCTAGCAACAGTACTCATATTTGCCATTTTTTGTCCACGGGGTATGCCGCAGAAGATCCAACTTGC
>USDH01000079.1 GCA_900553415.1 uncultured Collinsella sp.
TAGCGCCAGCCAGGATAAACTCGGCCGCATCCTCGCCCGTCATGACGCCGCCGACACCGTTGATGGGGATATCGACGGCCTGAGCGACCTCCCAGACCATGCGCACGGCGATGTGGTGGCAAAGCGGGCCAGAAAGGCCGCCCTTGGGCTTGGCCACGCGGGACTTGCGGGTATGGACGTCGATGGCCATGCCCTGGATGGAGTTAATGACCGAAAGGCCGTCGGCTCCCGCGGCCTCGAGAGCCTTGGCAATCTCGGCGACGTTAACCGGAGCCATCTTGACGAACAGCGGCTTATCGGTCACCTTACGGCAAGCAGCCATAACGGCAGAGGCGCCCTCGGGCGAGGAGCCCATGGCGGCACCGCCGGCGGCGATATTGGGGCAGCTCACGTTGATCTCATAGCCGGCAGCCCAGGGGCACAGCTCGACATACATCTCGAGCGCGCGGACAAACTCGTCAACGGAATGGCCGGCGACCTGACAGATGACCTGGCAGCCGTCCTTGGACAGCTGTTCGAGCCACGGACCGGACTCACGGGCAAAGGCGGCCACGCCGGGGTTCTGAAGGCCCACGGAGTTGATCATGCCGCCGGGAATCTCGGCCATGCGGGGCGCGGGGTTGCCGGGCCAGGGCTCGGCAGCGCAGCCCTTGGTGGTGATGGCACCCAGCTGGGAGACATCAAAGAAGTTCTGGAACTGCCAACCGTAGCCAAAGGTACCGGCTGCGGTGTTGATGGGGTTCTGCATCTTGACGCCGCCGAAATCGACGGCCATGTTCACGGTACCCACTAGAAGACCACCACCTTGGAAGCATCGAACACGGGGCCGCACATGCAGGCGCCCTTCATACCGTCGACCGTCTCGACATTGCAGGTGTTGCAGGCGCCAAAGCCACAGCTCATCATGCGCTCGAGGGACACCTCGCAGTACGCACCGGCCTCAGCGGCAGCGGCGGCGACTTTCTTCATCATGACAGCGGGGCCGCAGCTGGCCACATAGTCGTAGCCGCCCTCGCCGAGCAGCTCGGCTGCCGGGTCGGTGCAAAAACCGTGCGTGCCCAGCGTGCCATCGTCGGTGCACACGTTAACCGTGGCGCCCAGCGCGCGGAACTCATCGACACCCACGGCCTTGGAAGCGGTGCCAAAGCCCAGGCAAACGTCGACATCCACGCCCTGCTCGACAAGCTTGCCGGCGAGGCAGAGCACGGGCGGAACGCCGATGCCGCCCGCCACGAGCAGCGCCTTCCTGGTGCCCTCGGGAACAAGCCAGCCGCGGCCGCCAGGGCCCAACAGGTTGGACTTGGAGCCGGGGGCCATCTGCGATAGACGACGGGTGTCGTCGCCCACGACGGCGTACCACAGCTCGACGGTACCGGCCTGGGCGTCGGCGCGATAGAAGCTCAGGGGCACGCGAAGCAGCGAGGACGCATCACCGGGCACGGCGATGTTCACAAACTGACCGGGCTTGAGCGCACTAGCAAGCTTGGGGGCCGAGATGACGAGCGAGAAGATGCCGTCGGCGATCTCCTGGTTCGAGACGACCTCGAAGTCGTGCATGCGTGCAGTGGAAGGTGTGGGCATAGACGCTCCAATCCCCCATGCGATTGCATGGTTCAGGCGAACAGAAAGCGCGGCACCGCAAGGGCGCCGCGCACAAAAGCGATAAGGCTATGCTAGCAGATGCAGCCGTCGGCGAGCGTCTGCTTGCCGCCGACAAACACATCGGTGGCACGACCGGTGAGCGTGCGGCCGGCAAAACCGGAGTTCTCGGCGCGCGACTCGTAACCGTCCTCGCCAACCGTCCAGGTGGCAGACGCGTCGAAGACAGTCAGGTCGGCAACGGAGCCCGCCTTGACCTGAACCTGGTCGAGGCCCAGGATCTCACGCGGTTTGATGGCCATGAGCTCGACCATGCGGCCCATGCTCATCTTGCCCGTGTTGACCAGCTCGGTGAGTACGAGCGACAGCGAGGTCTCGAGGCCGATCATGCCGAAGGGCGCAAGCTCGAACTCGCGCGCCTTCTCCCACGGAGTGTGGGGAGCGTGATCGGTGACGATAGCGTCGACGGTGCCATCGATGACGCCCTGACGGATGGCCTCGGCATCTTCCTCGGTACGCAGCGGCGGGTTGACCTTGAGCGAGGTGTTGTAGGTCTCGTCCAGGTCGTTCTCGGTCAGGAACATGTGGTGCGGGGTTGCCTCGCAGGTAACCTGAACGCCAGCGGCCTTGCCGGCACGCACGATCTCCAGGCCATGGGCGGTGGAGATGTGCTGGATGTGCAGCTTGGCACCGGTCAGCTTGGCGATCTCGATGTCGCGAGCGATCTGGAGCTCCTCGCCGACAGCCGGCCAGCCCTCGAGAGCCAGACGGGTCGAGACCTTGCCCTCATTGATCTGGCCGTGACCGACCAGGTCCTCGTCCTGGCAGTGGCTCATAAAGACCTTGCCGAACATCTTGCCGTAGTCCATGCAGCGACGGAGCATGCCCGCGCCCTGCACGCCGCGACCGTCGTCGGTGAAGGCAACGGCGCCGTGGGCGACCATATCGCCCATCTCGGACATGGCCTCGCCCTTAAGATCGCGGGTCATGGCGCCCGACGGATAGACGCGGCAGTGACCAACCTCGGCAGCGCGGGACTTGACGAACTCCACGACGGTACCGTTATCGGTGACGGGGTCGGTGTTGGGCATGGCGCAAACGCCGGTGAAGCCGCCCTTGGCAGCTGCGCGGGTGCCGCTCTCGATGTCCTCTTTGACCTCGTAGCCGGGCTCGCGAAGGTGAACGTGCATATCCACCAGGCCGGGGACGAGGTACTTGCCGGAAAGGTCGCGGACCTCGGCTCCCTCGACGGCGAGATTCTCGCCGACCTCGGCGATCTTGTCGCCGTCAATCAGGACGTCAACGACACCGTCAAGCTCGACGGACGGGTCGACGACGTGGGCATTCTTAAGAAGCAAGGCCATTATCGGCACCTCCAAGCAGCAGATACAGGATAGCCATACGCACGCAGATACCGGCGTAGACCTGCTCCAGGATGACGGAGCGTTGCGGGTGGTCGGCCATATAGGAGTCGAACTCGACGCCGCGGTTGATGGGGCCCGGGTGGCAGATGATCGCATCGGGCTTCATGAGCTTCTCGCGGTCCTTGGTCAGGCCGAAGAGCTTGTGGTACTCACGAATGGTCGGGAACGGGGCACCCTCGAGGCGCTCCTGCTGCACGCGCAGCATGTAGACGACGTCCAGCTCGGGCAGGACGGAATCGAGATCGCTCGTCACGTGGTCGCAGCCCAGGACCTCGGGCGCCGGCGGCAGCAGCGTGCCGGGGGCGACGGCGTAAGTCTCGCAGCCCATGATCTTCAACGCGGGGATCAGCGAGCCGCAGACGCGGGAGTGCGCGATATCGCCGACGACGGCGACCTTCAGACCGTGGAAGTCACCCTTGTGCTCCCAGATGGTGTACAGGTCGAGCAGGGCCTGCGTAGGATGGTTGTGCTTGCCGTCACCGGCGCAGATGACGCTTGCGGGCGAGTTCTGCGTGACGATGTAGGGAGCGCCGGCGTGCTTGTCGCGCACGACGATGCAGTCGATCTTATAGGCGTTGAGGGTCTCAACGGTGTCGACGAGACTCTCGCCCTTGACCGTGGAGGTCGAGGAGCCGCCAAAGTTAAGGCTGTCGGCCGAAAGACGCTTCTCGGCAAGCTCGAAGGAGCTACGGGTGCGCGTCGAGGGCTCGTTGAACATGTTGACGATGGTCTTGCCCTTGAGCGTGGGGACCTTCTTGATGGCACGCTCGTTGACCTCGGAGAACGCCTTGGCGGTCTCGAGGATGAGCTTGATGTCCTCTTCGGAGTACTCGGTAATGTCGATCAGGTGCTTATGGTTGAACGCCACGGTACTACTCACCTCCCAGCGGCGCGGAGCCCACGTGGGAACCCGGCGCGACGTCGTTGATCTCGACGGCGGTGTGGCCGTCGACTTCCTTCATATATAGGTGCACGTTCTCTTCATGCGACGAGGGAACGTTCTTGCCGACAAAATCCGGCGAGATGGGAAGCTCGCGGTGACCGCGGTCAACGAGAACTGCCAGCTCAATGCGGCTCGGACGGCCCAGGTCCATGACGGCATCCAGAGCGGCGCGAATGGTACGACCCGTATACAGGATGTCGTCCACCAGCACGACGCGTTTGCCGTCGACGCTAAAGGGAATGTTGGTGGCGTGGATCGCGGGAGCGAAATTGGTCGCATAGTCATCGCGGTAGAAGCTGATGTCGAGGCTGCCGAGCGGAACTTCGACGCCCTCGATCTCCTTGATCTCCTCGGCAAGCTTCTTTGCCAGAAGGTCGCCGCGCGTGACGATGCCGACCAGAGCGAGGTCTTCACAGCCCTCGTTGCGCTCGAGAATCTCGTGCGCGATGCGGGTCATCGCTCGATTGACGGCGGTCTCGTCCATGATGACCGCCTTGGGGGAAGTCGTGCCCATCGATCTCCTTCCTCACATGTCTTGACTGCTGACACGGTCAAAAAAAATAGATGCCCGACCGCTCAAAGCGGACCAGACACCCACAGGAAGGGCTGCTCTTTGGCAGCTATGTAATTCCATGTGGGCATCTCGTACCCCTTTAATGGTCAACGAATAGTGTAGCCAACCTCGAGCGTAATTGCGAGCATAAATACAGAGCAATCCATAAACGGGCGCAGGCGCTCCATAAACCTATATATATTTGTGGGACGAGCTTGAAAACCTTGTTGCGAGCTGGCATAATCCCCTCTGCTGCACGCAAATCGGATCTACGTCCAGGGCCGTAGCGTGAGCACTATCGCCAAAAGAGGAATATCTCTGTGTAGATTGCGCACAGGGAGCGACTTCTGTGCTATAGTTCAGGCTTGTTTGTTAACGCGACATGTTCGTTTGTCGCCCAAGGAGGGTCAGTTATGTCCAAAGTTTGCGAAGTTTGCGGTAAGCACCCCGTTGCCGGTCGCTCCATCAGCCACTCTCACCGCGTCACCAACCGTAAGTTCCGCCCCAACATCCAGCGCGTCTACGTCGTTGTCGATGGTCACCGTCGCAAGATGAACGTTTGCTCCACCTGCCTCAAGTCTGGCAAGGTTGCGCGCTCCTAAATAAGGTCTTACCAACAAGTACCTCGGACTCTCCGGGTCAAAGACCTCGCGTTCACATAGAACTTACCAAAGGCGTTCTCCCCTACGGAGGGCGCCTTTTTGCACTCATTGGGGACAGACTTACATGAGTGCTTTCACGAATTGGGGACAGACATGTCGCACGCAAGCGGCACACCGACTGGCTCCGGCCCCTGCCTCACGCTGCATCCTTCCAGCCTGCAGTTGCCTTGGTCACGCTCGTGGCGCCGATACCGGTGATACGAGCAATTTGCTTAACCGTGAGATGTGCCCGCCTGAGCCTCAGCAGGCAGGCATCGCGTTCGGGGCGTGGCAGGGCCTTGAGCAACGCAGGATCTATGCTCGTCAGGACTTCGCGCGCAACGAAAAGGGCCTCCTCATCGGGGATCCGCCGGCGTGGAAGAACCTCCATTGACCAGATGCGCCCGGCAACTTCCTCGAGATGCTCGCAATAGCAACGGGAGCCTCCGACAATATCGAGCATAGGGGCCGCATCACAGATGTCAAAGGGATCATAGCCCAGCTGATACGCCTTATAGCTTGACCAGCGGTACGCCTCGAGCGAGTCAAGCGCACCTTTCACGGGATTGAGATGAATATAGTCGAGCAGCTGCACTGCCTGCGTGTCCGACTCAACCGCGACCCGCGAATAGCGATTGTCAAACAGATGTCCCGTTCTCCCCGTTTTCCCATTGAAATACTTAGCATATGCCGTCAGTGCACACTGCATTGCCTTTGAAAGATTGTCAGATGGATCATCAACCATCAAATGGAAGTGATTGTCCATAAGGCACCAAGCCAACACCGCCACTTCATGGCGCGCGAATCTGTCCGAGATATCAGATAAAAACCGATAGCGGTCGGAGTCATCTTCAAAAATAATCTGTTTAGAGTTGCCACGGTCAAAGACGTGGTAATAGCCGGTGAGCGAAACGGCACGGGCGCATCGAGGCATAAATCTCTCCTTTCAAAACTGAACAGGCAACACCTAAAAGGAGAGAAGGAACGCGAAATGCTGAGCCTGTAATCTATTTATATCCAATGAGCGGCAAAAACAGGCCCAGAACGGCAAAATGGCAAAACGATGTCTGTCCCAAATGAGTGAAAGCACTCATGTAAGTCTGTCCCCAATGAGCGAGGCAATGCACTAGTTAAAGCGTTTCAGTTTATTGAAGCGTTTTAGTGTGCCTTTTACAGGAATCTTACCGTTCGCCGAATAATTTCTTGCTATCATGCAAGGCGTAGGGTAAATCTCCGATCGCAAGGAGACACAAATGGTGAAAAAGTCACCGGAAAACACTACTCCCGCAATTGTGGACAACGTAGAGGCGCTTGAGGCTAAGCTCGCTCAGATGCGAGAGGCCCAGGCGCTTTTTGCTACGTACACGCAGGAGCAGGTCGACAAGATCTTCTATGAGGCCGCCATGGCCGCCAACAAGGCACGTATCCCGTTGGCGAAGATGGCCATCGAGGAGACCGGCCGCGGCGTTCTTGAGGACAAGGTCATCAAGAACCACTACGCCGCAGAGTACATCTACAACGCTTACAAGAACACCAAGACCTGTGGTGTCCTGGAGCGCGACGAGGCTTACGGCATCACCAAGATCGCCGAGCCCATCGGCATCGTGGGCGCCGTCATCCCGACGACCAACCCCACCTCCACCGCGATCTTCAAGACGCTGATCAGCCTGAAGACCCGCAACGCCATCATCATCTCCCCGCACCCGGCTGCCGCCAAGTGCACCATCGCCGCCGCCAAGCTCGTGCTTGACGCCGCCGTCAAGGCCGGCGCCCCCGAGGGCATCATCGGCTGGGTCGATGTCCCCTCCATCGAGCTGACCAACATGGTCATGCGCGACGTCGACATCATCCTCGCCACCGGTGGCCCGGGCATGGTCAAGGCCGCCTACTCCTCGGGCAAGCCCGCCCTGGGCGTTGGCGCCGGTAACACCCCGGTCATCATCGACGACACCGCCGACGTGCTGCTCGCCGTCAA
>USDH01000080.1 GCA_900553415.1 uncultured Collinsella sp.
CAAGCTGGACGACCAGACGGGGGAGACCTCGCGCCGCAACATCGACGTGGGCATCATGAGCGATTGCGATGTGCCGGGGCTGCGGGATCTGCCGCTGCTGACGCGCGCCCGTGAGGTGCTGCGCTATGCACTTCGTCGCGTGGGGCGCGATTCGTTCGCCGCCATCGCGCGCGACGTGGTCAATGCTTCCGGCTGGTTTGTGCGTCTGGCGCAGCGTGGTCCCGAGGGCAAGGCCATCGCCGCCAACGTGCTCAAGGCGCTCGACGCCGTGGCCGAGGCAGAGGCCGAGCTCGGCAATTCTCCGCGCTCCATCGCGCTCGCCTTCGACCGCTTCTTGGCGGGCAAGGAGGCTCCGGGCGCGCTCAACGAGGAGGGCGACGGCGCGGTGCGCATCATGACAGTGCACGCGTCCAAGGGTCTGGAGTACCCGGTCGTAGCGGTTGCCGAATGTTTTGGCGTGCGCAAATCGTCCGGTGCGGCACAGTTGGGTCGCGTCGATGGCGGTGCGCAGGTTGTGGCGCTACCGGCACGCTTCGACGGCGTTAAGCTCGCGGACGGCACGTTCGTAAAGGGCGACGACGTCAAAAAGCAGTTTGAGCATGCGTTTAAGGGCAGGGGCACGTCGCTGTGGCTGCCGCCGGAGCTCATGGAGGACGTCTGCGCGACGGGCTCTCCCGCCGAGGCATTTGCCCGCCTGCGCAACGATGACCTGCGGCTTTCGCTCGAGGAGCGGGCCCGCTTGCTCTATGTTGCCATGACGCGTGCGCGCGAGCTGGTGATCTTGGCGATGGATGCCGGCGTGAGCCGCGGCAAGGTGTGTGCGCCGACCTTCGACGTCGAGACCGATCTGACCTACGACGTGCTGCGCCGTATTTTGCCGACCGACGCTCTGGACATGCCGCAGCTCGATAGCGACCGTTTGGTGTTCGACAACTCCAAGCCGGGCGACTACGAGCTCATCTCGCTGGCGGACTTTACGTTTGGCGAGCAGGCGTTTGAGGCCAACGCTTCGCTGGATGCCGAGGGCAGGCTTGTCCGCGGCGATGCGGAGGCGGAGGGTGCCGGTGCAGATGCCCGCGCCGCCGTTCCCGGTCCTGCCGACCCCGAGCCCGATGCGTTTGAGCTCGTGTATCCCCAGACGGTGGGCGTGCGCATGGGCGCCTGCCCGTATCCGGTGCGCGATTCGTACAGCTACTCGTCAATTGCCGCGGCGCTGCATGCCGAGTCCGAGGACCGTGCCGCCGAGGCGCGCGTGCCCATGGACGAGGCTGGCGATGATGCCGAGTCGGATGGCTCGGAAATGACGGATGCGGACGTGGCCGCTGTCGAGCCCGCCGGCAATCCCATGGCCTTGGGTTCGGCCTTCCATGCCGCCTGCCAGTGGCTGATCGAGATGGGTGCCGATGAGCTGCCCGCTGAGCGTGCCGATGCGCTGGCGCGCCTGTGGGGTTTGACGCCAGAGCAGCGCGAGCGCTTCGACGTTGCCCTGAATCGCTGGCTCAGGTCGGCGGTCCGTGCCGAGCTGCTTGCCTGGCCGTGCGTCCGTGCCGAGGTACCGTTCTTCTCGCTGGGCTGCGAGGACGAGGACATTGCCCGCTACGGTGCATATGCCGAGGGCGCCATCGATGCCTTGGCAACCGATCCGGCCGATCCGTCGCGCGCACTGGTCATCGACTACAAGACGGGCGGCTCGCCGGACGAGACGCCCGAGCAGCTGGTCGAGAAGCACGCCTTGCAGGCACGTGTCTATTCGGATGTTCTGCACAAGGCGGGCTTTGAGGTCGTGACCGTCAAGTTCGTCCGCGTGGAGCAGGCGAATCCAGCCATCTTCGTCGAACCCGCCGAACCTCAAGTAGTCACCTACAACTTCTAGCCCTCAGATAACTTGCGGTGGAATACGGACTGTTTTGGCCAAAAAAGCCGCCAAACAGTCCGTATTTCACCGCAACTGCGTGAGTAGCCGTGTTGGTTTGGCTAGGTTCGGGTGCCGTCCGCGCCGTGGGGTAAAATCGTTCAGTCAGAACACGAACCCGCATCGGAGCTCATCACATGGCATTCGTCCATCTGCACAATCACACTGTTTTCTCCATGCTCGACGGCGCAACCCGTATCCAGGATATGGTCAACCGTGCCGTTGAGCTTGGCATGCCCGCCGTGGCCATTACCGACCACGGCTACATGTATGGCGTACCCGACCTGGCGCTGGCCTGCGACGCCGTCAACCACAACACGCCCGAGTACAAAACCTGGAGCCACGACAAGGCCTTCTTGGAAAAGGACCGCCGCGACGAGCTGGTGGAGCCCGATCCCGAGTCCAGCCCGCGCGAGCATGCCCAGTATGTGAAGGACATGGCCATGTGGGACGAGAAGGGCAACATCGACGAGCTCAAGCCGCCCCTGGTCATTAAGCCCATCTTTGGCTGCGAGGTCTACTTTACGCCGGACGAAACGCTCGCCCGCGACCACAAGCCCGAGCTCTACCACATGATCCTTCTGGCCAAGGACCAGGAACCTGATGCAGACGGTCTCCGAGGCTGCCGTGCAGGGCTTTTACTACAAGCCGCGTGTGACGCTCGACAACCTGCGCCGCCATGCCAAGGGCATGATCTGCACCAGCGCCTGCATCGCGGGCATCATCCCCAAATACATCGACCGCGGTGACATGGAGGGCGCCATCAAATGGGCCGAGACCTTCCGCGACACCTTCGACCCCGGCGACTTTTACATCGAGATCCAGGAACACGGCATCACTACCGACAATGGTCTGACCGACGAGCAGATGGACCGTACGCTCATCGATATCGCCAAGCAGGTGGGCGTCAAGGTCATCGCCACCAACGACTTCCACTACCTGCGCCGCGAGGACGCGCCCGTGCAGGACGTCATCATGTGTATTGGTATGAACGCCAAGGTCGACGACCCCAACCGCATGCGCATGACCGGCTCGGAGTTCTATATGAAGACCGAGGAGGAGATGCGGGCGATGTTCCCGTATTGCCCCGAGGCCTGCGACAACACGCTCGAGATCGCCGACAAGTGCTACGTTGAGCTGGACTGGGACTCCATCATCCTGCCGCGCTTCCCGCTGCTCGATCCCGGCGAGACGCACGAGAGCCAGTTCCGCCGCGAGTGCGAGAAGGGCCTGCGCCAGCACTATGGTGACGACTGGGCCACGCGCGAGATCGGTGGCGTCAACATCAAAGAGCGCTTTGAGTACGAATACAAGGTCATCTGCGACAAGGGTTTTGCCGCCTACTTTTTGATCGTTGCCGAGTACGTGCAATGGGCCAAGGACAACGGCATTGGCGTCGGCCCCGGCCGTGGCTCGGCCGCCGGCGCTATCGTCGCCTACGCCATGAACATCACCGCGTTCGACCCGCTCGAGAACGGCCTGATGTTCGAGAGGTTCCTGTCCCCGCAGCGTACCGAGATGCCCGATATCGATATGGACTTCGACGATGAGCGGCGCCTCGAGGTCGTGGAGCACGTTCGCCAGCTCTACGGTCCCGAGAAGGTCACCCACGTCATCACCTATTCGACCATTAAGGCCAAGCAGGCCATCAACGACGCCGCGCGCGTTCTGGACTACCCGGTCTACATGGGCCAGCGCCTGTCCAAGATGGTCTCGAGCGACCCCAAGGTCAAGCTCAAGCAGGTGCTCGAAAAGCAACCCGGCAAAGAGGATCTGTTTAACCCCGATTTTGCCGAGGCATATAAAAAGGACGACGACGCCCGCCGCATCATCGACACGGCACTCTCGATCGAGGGTCTCACCCGTGGCGAGGGCGTGCACGCGTGCGCCGTTCTGATCTGCCGCGATCCCGTCAACGAGCACGTGCCCACCAAGCTCGATACTAAGGGCGGCGTCGAGATTACCCAGTACGAGGGCCATACTGTCGCCGACATGGGCCTGCTCAAGATGGACTTCCTGGGCCTGCGTACGCTGACGGTTATCTCCAAGGCCAAGGCAAACATCAAGAAGAACTTCGGCATCGACATCAAAGAGGAAGAGATTCCCTTTGACGATCCCGAGATCTTTAAGCTCATGGGTTCCGGCCACACCGCCGGCGTCTTCCAGGTCGAGTCCGCCGGCATGACGGCCACGATCAAAAACATGAAGCCCACCGAGTACAAACACGTCGTGGCATTGATCGCTCTGTACCGCCCGGGCCCGCTGGGCGCCGGCATGGTGTCGTCCTACATCAACCGTATGAACGGCAAGGAGCCGGCCGTCTCCTACGACGACCGCCTGGACGACATCCTGGGCGAAACCTACGGCACCATGGTCTACCAGGAACAGGTTATGCTCATCTCCGTCGAGATGTGCGGCTTCTCCAAGGGCGAATCGGACTCGCGTATCCGTAAGCCCGTGGCTAAGAAGAAGATTAAGCTGCTCACGTCGACGGTGCTGCACTGGGAGGATGGATCGGACGAGACCACCTACGACCACTGGATGAATGGCGCCATCAAGAACAACTACACGCGCGAGGTCGCCCAGAAGATTTGGGACGATGTTCTCGAGTTCGCATCCTACGCCTTCAACAAGTCGCACTCCGCCGGCTACGCCATCCTGGTTATGCAGACGGCGTGGCTCAAGGCGCACTATCCGCATGAGTACATGGCGGCCGTTCTGACGTCCTATACGGGCAAGACCGACAAGATCGTGCACTACGTCTCGGCGTGCCGTCACGACGGCATCCCCGTGCTTTCGCCAGATGTCAACGAGTCCGGTACCGAGTTCACGGCTACCAAGGAGGGCGTGCGCTTTGGTCTGGCCGGCATCCGCGGCGTGGGCACCGGCGTGGCGCAGGCGATTATCGCCGAGCGCGAGGCGGGCGGTCCGTTTAAGACACTGCACGACTTTGTCGAGCGCGTGGACTCGAGCCAGGCCAACCGTCGCGTGATCGAATCGCTCATCAAGGCAGGCGCCTTCGACTCCACGGGCTATCCGCGCCGCCAGATGATGCACTTTGTGGACAAGAACAACCCCGAGAACATCATCGATGCCGCCGTGAAGCGTCAAAAGGATCGTGCGAGCGGCCAGACGTCGTTCTTCGATATGTTTGGCGACGTTGAGGGCTCGGGCTTTGAGGTGAGCGTGCCCGATCCGGATGGCCAGGAGTGGGACCGCCACCTTAAGCTGAGCCAGGAGAAGGAGGTTCTGGGCATCTATGTCTCGGACCACCCGCTGCGCCCGTTTGAGTATGCGCTCAGCAAAGCGCGCGACTTCTCGTTCTCGCAGATCGATACCGGCTACGAAGTGCAAAACCCCACGGGTGGCACCATCAACCAGGAGATTCCCGAGGGCAAGGCGCTGTGGTGGGCCGGTATGGTCTCGAGCGTGTCCAAGCGCGTGACCAAAAACGGCGACCCCATGGGCATCGTGCAGCTCGAGGACATGGAAGGCGAGGCCACGGTCGTGGTGTTCCCCAAGACCTACAAGGAGGCCGAGGGGTATCTGTACGGCGAGGTCGATCCCGAGACCGGCGCGCAGCTGTCCGATGCGTTTGTGCGCATTAAGGGCAAGCTCGAGCGCTCGGACCGCGGCGACCAGATCATCGCGCAGGAGATTGTGCCGCTGGAGCTTAGCGAGGAGAAAAACAAGCCCAAGGTCTTTGAGGTCATGGTGCCCAACAGCCGCTTTAGCCAGGGCAATATGGCGCGTCTTGCCACGGTGCTCACCGCTAACCCGGGCGGCGACCGCGTGGAGATCTTTATCGAGCAGGTGGACGGGCGCGTGCTGCGCGCCGAGGTACCTGCCAAGGTCAACGCGCGCTCGATTCCGCTGCTGGCCGAGGCCAAGGCCATTGTGGGTAACCAGGGTCGCGTGACGGTGATCTAAGCTACCCCGGGTGAGATTGGAGGAAGTGATGGCGCAGGGGACGTTTGTGCAGGCGCTTCGCAAAGAGGCGGCGTTGAGCGGCACCTTTATGAAGGGGCGTTCGCTCATGCTCAACGGCGCCGTGCTGTCGATCGAGGACAGCGGCTCGCGCTTCTCCAAAAACGTGACGGTCGAGGGCTCGGTGCGCGGTTCGCGCGGCGACCTGTACAAGACGCACGTGGCGCTCGACATGGACGAGCACGAGGTGATTGACTACGACTGCGATTGCCCCGCCGCCTATCGTTACCCCGGTATGTGCAAGCACGCTATTGCCACGGCTCTGGCGTATTTGGATGCCAGCGGCGCCGAGCCCGTCGAAGGTTTTCGCACGCCGGTCCGCACGTTTACGGCGCAGCCGAAACAGCCCGCGCGCACCGCGCCCAAAGCGCCAGCCGTCAACCCCAACTTTCCCTTTCCAGCGCCCGTCCCCACGAGCCCCAGCCTCATGGCGGCGCTCTCCGATCTTTCGGACGCGCGCATGGATGAGCTGGCGAGCATGCGCCGCAAGCTTGCCGGTGCCGTTGATCCCGACGCCCCCAAAGCGGCGTTGGAGCCTTCGTTGGTGCCGTACTACAATCCGCTGTTCGCCGACCGCTTTAACTGGGCGCTCGAGTTTCGCATTCGCTGCGGTTCGGTGTCCTACGTGGTTAAGGATATCGACGGCATGGCCGACGCCTATGTCCGAGGCGGTACGTTCTCGTACGGCAAGAAGCTCACGTTTGTCCATACGCCCGAAGCCTTCGAAGACGTGTCGACAAAGCTGCTCAACCTTGTCGTGACGACAGTTGCCTATCTCGATGACATCACAAGCTCGCGTTCGGCGTCGTACGACTTTGCCCGCAGCGGTTTTGTCGCCGAGCGTCAGTTACCGCTGTCCGAGCATAGCATCGTATATGTGCTGGACCTGTTGCGCGGCAAGACTATCTCTTTTGAGCCCGCCTGGTCGCGGGGGACGACGACGCATCGCACCTATGACGTGGCGGTTGAGATGCCTCCGGAAGGGGAGGACGAGGCGCTGTCTAAGCGCCCACCGCTCCTTGCCGCCAAAATCGCGCAGGAAGCTTTCCGCAAATCGGATCTGTTCTGCCGAGGCGAAAAAGCCGGTGCAGATGCCGTCGAATTTGATTTGAAGCTGTCTCCAGTGCGCGGCAAAGGCTTT